>CAXQBA010000270.1:0-6294 GCA_964221885.1 Luminiphilus sp.
GTTTTACCACAAAGATCAACACAATTATCATTTTTGACTAAGTTCATTATTTGTAAGGCAAGTTTACTATCAGATGATCCTCCAATAAGGACAAACGTTTTATCAACTTGATTTATAACCGCTGCAATCTGTTGACTGGATAGTTGTTTTTTATCATAGCTAGCTCCGATTGACCAGGCTATGTATGGTTTTTGGGGTAGGGATAATCCTGTGGAACTATCTAGAAAAAAGTCCAAACCCTTTTGGTCATTTTCAATATTAAGACTCTTTAGAGCATTGAAATATCGATCCACTACATGATCTAAAATAATGTGGTTATTCCATTTCAGAAGAATGAATCGTTTCCATATGGGATGAGCAACAGAAACAAAAGGGATTCTTAGCCTTCTACAAATACGCTTCGAGCGAATTGAGGAGTGGAGATCAATGACCAGATCATATGATTCTGATTGTAATTTCTCGATCAACATATCGAATGATGAAGATGATTCGAAAACATGTTGCTTGTTTATATACGGGTTGAATGTATGGATGTCTTCAAAGATTGACTTGGTCAAAAAATGAATTTGAGCATTCATCTGTTCAAACAAACATCGTAAGATAGGACCAGTTAGTACAATATCACCGATCGAGCTGAATCGTATGACAAGGATCTTCATTAAATGATCTTTATTTTTTTGATCCATGTCGATGTAGATGTATGTATCTTAATAAGGTAAATTCCTTTATCAAGTGATTGATCAATGTGAAAATGTGTATTTTTCCCTTCCATCAGACATTGACCAAGCGTATTATAGAGTCGAATGCTATGGATTTTCTTATCGATATTGAGATATAGCATTTGTCCTCTTTGAATAGGGTTTGGAAAAATTGTAGAGATGTTATTGATATCAACTGTTGAGTTTGTCTCATTGTTTAAAACGCCAATAGCATCAAGGTCAAATCCTGAAGATGGGAAAGGTGTTGGGAAGGGGTCATTGATGAAATGCCCGAACTGATCTTTTGTTCCAAAGTTACTGGAAATAGAACCAACAACATCAATGAGTCGAATATGTGTGATTTGATTTATGTTTATGGAACTATCGGCAAGCTCAGCTAAATCAAATGGAGTACCGTAATTTGCTCTGTATTTCCCCGCTAAATTATGGATATGTGTTGGATCGACAGCTCCGAATGCATCAATCTGTTGTGATGTATCCGATAAACTTGTTGAAGGAAACCGAACAAAGTGTATGCCATCACTACTCACTTCTACATGAGCCAGTTCAAGATAAGTATCATTGAAACTATTTTCAAAAACAGCGAAATCGAAACCATCACGATCAACAATTGCCTCGTCAAAATATAGCGTTATGGATCCTCCATCACCTAAACTAACAAGTCCGCCTTCTCCTGCAGGCCCAAGTGATGCCTGGCAACCATCATCAATTACTTTTCCTTGTGTGCTATCTTGAATATTGATCCATCCAACTTGCAAGTCACATGAAAAGGCCCAAGCTATGATTGCTGGATCATCTTTATGGATGGCTGTCGATCCAGGAAGGCCTGCTGCGGGAGCAAATTGTGCTTTTGCTTGTGTTGTACCAATCAGTAGAACCAACAAAATGTATATGCCTCTCAAATACTGGATCATGAAGTCCTCCATTTTTTATACATCTTGATCCCTATCATTAGAAGAAATACAAGGGTAACGATAGCCATTAAAGCATACATCATAGACAGTCCATTTTTAAAGACGGCCAGCAATACAATAATCAATAGTAGGAGAGTAGCTATTTCGTTGAAATACCTTAACTGAGTTGAGCTCATGGGTAATGTATCATTGTTTAATTGATACATTATTTTTTTACACCATGCATGATATCCGATCAATAAAAGAATGAATCCTAATTTATAGATCATCCATATATTAAACTGGAGCCAATCTACACCATTCAATCCGATCATCGAGAACCCACAGATTAAGGTGATAAGCATTGCTGGTGTCATAATGATATTGTACAAACGATGCTCCATGATCTTGAATTGATTCGTTAGTATATCAACCGAAGATGCATCGGGTTGGTCTTGCTTTTTTTCAATGGCCTCTGTATGATATATGAATAATCTTGGTAGATAAAACAAGGCAGCGAACCAACTTACAAAACCGATGATATGTAGTGATTTAAGTGTTAAATACAACATGATGTTATGATTTACTCTCTGCTAAAGCAACCAATAATTTTTCTAATTTCTTTTTCATAACAGAACCCTTGCATGTGTAATTATTGACAATAATGGAAAAAGATAACATCTTTTTGTCTGCATTGGTCACATAGCCTGAAAAACTTCTAACTCGGTTCAATGATCCGCTTTTCGCACGAATATTTCCATCAATCGCTGTTTTTTTACCAAAATTAGACAAGGTGCCTGTCTTTCCTGCAATAGCAAGATAATCATAAAAGTTGCCAAAGCTTTTTTTATCCACGTACATTTTGCGAAGAATATTTGCAAATGAAGCACTTGTGATACCATTTCTAGCAGATAAACCCGATCCGTCTCTCATGAAAAACCCTTTTGGATCTATTCCGCGATCGGTCCAAAAGTCAATGATGGATTGAATACCCTTCTCTGTATCTGGATCATCATGTATTCGTTTAGCCAATGATTTAACCAATACTTCACAATACATATTTCGGCTATCTTCATTGATATGTTTGCAGATTTCTACCAATGATGGTGATGAATTTGTTAATAAAAATTGAACCTTAGAGATATCTGTTTTTGTACGTTCAATCTTGATTTTACCCTGAAAAGATATGTTATTTTTCTTAAATTTATCTTTCAAATAAAGTCCATAAAATCGGGCAGGATCTGGAATCGATCCTTTTATCTTGAAGGTTTTACTACCGATTGGTATCGTCCCTCTGATATAAGCCAATTCACTTTTAGGTGCACAATAGATATAGGCATTATCACCACTATACTTGTGATCGTTTTTCACTTCATTTACAAATTGAAGATAGGGTATCTCTGGGCGTAGATATTTAATTGCTGGTTTATTACCCATTGTCTGATTCTGTTGGAAGAATAGAGCGTATAAATTGTCATGGATGTTGAAACCGAAGACCCCAGCACCATAATGATTCCCTAAATCACCCCATTGCCAGTCCATTGGAACTGATTGAGTAGAAAAATAAGATTCATCAATGAAAAGATCACCGGATATTTCATCGATGTCATTTTTTTTCAATTGTTGAATGATGATATTGGAAAAACTATCTAATGAGGGTACGTTTTTCATATAAGGTGATCCAAGAGAAGGGTCACCACCTCCTATGATGTGAAGATCACCCCTCAATTGACCGTTTTCTATATTTCCTGTATAACCTATTTTTGTTTTGAAGTTAAAATCTTTTCCCAAAAGTGCGATCGAGGTTCCGGTTGTTATTATTTTTAAAGAAGAGGCCGGAATGAGGGAGCGGTCTTTATCAAATTGTGCATACACCGTATTCTTTTCTATATCCACAGCTGTAAAGCTTATGGAGGCATTTTTTAGATCTTCATTTGAAGTCCAATCGTTTAAATATGTTTGAAATGACTGTTGTGCACAAACGGGATGTAATGCAAAAAAAACGACATTAAAAAAGAATGAACAGACTCGTATCATTATGTTATTAATTGTTAAAAAGACATATCTTCATTGATAATCACGCAAATTATCCTGAAAAAATTGTTTTATTCAAAAGGATAATGCAAATTTGATTATTCTAACAAGGTAACTTTTTTTTGTGTACTCTAATTGAGGTGTAAACTTTAAAATAAATAATATGGCATTAGAATTTACGGACAGTAATTTTCAGGAAACTGTCTTAGATACGGATAAATTAACGGTTGTTGATTTTTGGGCTCAATGGTGTGGTCCATGTAGAGCTATAGCTCCAATTATCGAGGAATTATCGAATGAATACGATGAGAGTGTATTGATCGGTAAAGTTGATGTGGATACCAATCAGGATTTGGCGATGAAATATGCAATCCGCTCCATTCCTACTATTTTGATTTTGAAAAGTGGTGAAGTACTTGAGCGTCATGTAGGTGCTATTACAAAACCTGCTTTGCAAGATAAAATCAACAAGCATAAATAAGGTATATTTTATTATAATATTGAAAAGGTCTACTGGGAAGTAGACCTTTTTTTATTTTTTTATTTTCCTAGTTATCAGGTACTTATCTTACTTATTGTGGATTTGCGAATAAGGTTAAAATCAACTTTGGCATGCTTTTAGGCTTACACTAGTCAATAATGATCAGTAAAAATTAAGCGTATGAAAGCTCTTGTTATTTTTTTATTATCCATGTATCAATTGATCGGTATGGCCCAGAACCAATCAACTATGGGCAATCTAATAACCAATCAAGCTGTTTTGCAATCTTGTCAGGCATCTTGCTGTGTCCTTGGTCAATTCAATTCGTTCACAGCTAGTGAGTTTTCTCAAATTAAACAACATCTTGGGACACAAAAGACCGATCTTAGAAAATTACAGTCTTTTCAATATCTATTCACGGATGCAAAGATTACGTATGATCAATTAGTGGAAACGATCTCTTTGATGAAACGCGATCGAATGAAATTGAAATTAATCGAACAAGCAGCAAATCAAGTGATCGATGCCCATCGCTTACCATTACTTATCTTTTTGTTTGATAAAAAGAGTAGCCAGCGTCGTGTGATGCGCTTAACGAGAGATAAAAAAATCACAATAAATACATTGAATACTCCTTAAAACACAAAAAGAAAAACCATATTTGTTCATCTATAAATCATGAAGTTATGAAAAAAGTTTACACAATTTGTTTACTGCTAATTGCAGCTTGTTTTTTCAACACTTCATATGCTCAGGTCAATGCGGAAGGGCGTATGGGTAAAGAAGGAGGACCGTATTGGATCCTTGGATTGAATGCGGGAGGCGCATGGCAGGATAGTGATATCAAGTCAAGTCCGGGTGCAGGCTGGGGCTTTTATTTGGGTCGTAGTATCATGCATAACCCACAAAATCCAATTTCTGCTGATTTGAGGTTCAGATATATGGGAACTTTGACCTATGGTCAAAATGCAGCAGATAGCGATTATGGGAATGCAAATCTTGCAAAAAGTTTTAATTATTTGGATTCATCAGCTTTTGCTCATAACCATGAAACAGAGTTGCATGATCTTTCATTAGAAGCTCGGATCAATTTTGAAGAACTTCGTAGAAAAAGTCGCATCATGCTCTCATTGTATGGTGGTGTCGGTTTAGGTATTCATGATACGTGGTTTGATCAATTGGACTTTGATGGTTCAGAATACGATTATAACAGTGCGATAACGGCTACTGAAGAGGCTACCATCAATGCTAATGAGGCTTTAAGAGATGGTATATATGAAACTAATGCCCATGATGATGGTGCTCAGTTATCATTGACTCCATCAATTGGTGCAGAACTTGGTTATTGGTTTTCGCCTCATTTTGCTTTATCGTTAGGTCATAGAACAACATTCCCTTTGACAGACCGATTGGATGGTATAAGTGGGACAAATGCAGGTTCTGATATCCATCATTATACATCATTGAATTTGCATTGGAGGATCAATGAGGGGAATTCATCATCTACCTCAACGACTCCTTGCCCAAGAACAGAGTTTAATTTACCTGTAAGAAATAATGCAACGTTGACGACATCTAGCTCAAGTGTGTTCATATCAGCATCTATATCTAATGTAAAGAATAACCAGATCACATATACGGTTAATAACCAGCGTTCTTATAACTTTACATATAACGAGCAGTCTGATGAATTTAGAGCTAATTTACCTTTGATTGTAGGTGAAAATATTGTTTCGATCATGGCTAAGAACAGCTGTGGTATTTCGTCGGAATATATTAAGGTTGTTTACCAGCCACAGACGAATGTTGTCAAGAATCCGCCCGTGATTCAGTTTACAAATCCTGTGAGTAGTCCGTATAATACGACCAGTCCACTTTTTGTAGCTATGGCGAATATTACGAATATCTCCAGTAGCAGTCAGTTAACGTTTCAAGTGAATGGTCAAGCACAGAACTTTACGTTTAACAATGGTACATTAGTATCTAATGAATTTACATTAAGTGCCGGCTTGAATACGATCCGTATTACAGCAACGAATCAGGATGGTTCAGATGTAGAAACATCAACGGTTATTCTTGAAAACAGTACGCCTCCAGTACAATTGCCAGATGTGATCATAACAAGTCCATCATCAAATCCATTCACAACTACGTCATCCGCTGTTGG
>CAXQBA010000271.1:0-6369 GCA_964221885.1 Luminiphilus sp.
TGAGAATGCCTGAAGCGAAACGTAATCCTAAATTCACAGACGAATATATGCGTCAAATGTTCTCTCAGTTAGAGGCCATTAAAGATCACAATGTTGAGAATAACTCAAAGGATGGTAAAAAATACGAAGAGAAATGGGCTAAGGTTGAGATAGAATTCGATAAGATTGGAGTATTGATTTGGGGCTGTGATTTTCATGTGGGTAAAGCTGAGCCAAGATTTAGAGCTGAGCCTAATAACATGACTCAAAATGCTGAATTACTAGCTTTGTTGAAAGAGAAGTGTGGTGTTGACAACGAACTATACAAAGAGATCAATACATTATATGCTCCTTGGAAAGATTCTGTTGATTACGAGGCGGCAAAGTTGAAATTTGAATCACTGTGTAACCTTGAAAAAGGTAAATTTAGACAGATGGAGTCACGCCGAAGTGAAAAGAAAGGAGATACGGAAGCGTCGATTGCTTTCGATAACGAAGCCTTTGAGTGGTATGAAAAATCGTTAGATGATCCAATAACGGAGGACTGTAATACTACGATGGAAGATAAGGCTGATCTGGCATATCGAATCGCCTACAGGTATTATAAAAGTGGATCTTATTCAAAAGCAAGAGCACTCTGTTACAAAGCAGCTGAAATGAAAGAAGGTTGGGGTGAGCCGTACATGCTCATTGGAACAATGTATGCTTCAAGTGGAAAGCGTTGTGATCCATCTGGCTCCGGAACAGGCTGGGATGCACAAGTCGTTGCATGGGCTGCCATGGACATGTGGAATAAAGCTAAATCGATCGATCCATCTGTGGCTGATAAAGCTCGTAGTTTGGTCTCTAAATATTACAAATATTTACCAACAAAAGGAGATATTTTTCAAAGGGGCCACAAAGAAGGACAATCATATAAGATTGGTTGTTGGATGGGAGTTACGACCACAATAAGAGCCGGCGGTGAATAAAAGAAATTAATTTTTGACAGAGCATTCCTGAAAAGGGATGCTCCCTTTTTTTATAGATATGAAGACACTACTATTTTTGATTGCTGTATTATCCATAGCAGCGTGTACCAGTACTGAAAAGATCATTTCAGCACCATACGAAGAGAGAACCTTAGATACGATTGCAGTAACAGCTTCAAGAAAAGAAGTGACTCTGCCCGTTTATAATCCGAGTTACCATCGTAAGAATGATTTGATACACACTAAACTGGAGGTGGCTTTTGATTGGGAGAATCAGTATTTGAATGGTTATGCAGAATTGACCTTACAACCCATTTTTTATCCGACGGATAAACTACGATTGGATGCGAAGGGATTTGATATTCATTCGATCTCTGTGTTAGGTAGAGATACAGAAATACCGTTAAAGTATATTTACAACAATAGAAAAGATGTTTTTATAACACTTGATAAGGTATACAATATGGGCGATAGCTTTAAGATAGCTATAAAATATACGGCCAAGCCGAATGAACTACCACTTGGGGGATCAGCAGCTATCACGTCTGATAAAGGTCTGTACTTTATTAATCCTTTGGGCGAAGATCCGAACAAACCAAGACAGATATGGACTCAGGGAGAAACAGAATCCAGTTCTTGTTGGTTTCCTACAATTGATCGTCCTAATGAGCGTTGTACTCAGGAGCTAGCAATTACGATAGAGGACAATTTTAAAACGTTGTCAAACGGGTTGCTTACCAAATCAACACCTAATGAAGATGGAACGCGCACGGATTATTGGGTTATGGATCAACCCCACGCACCCTATTTATTCATGATGGCTATTGGTGAGTTTGCAGTGGCGAAAGATGAGTGGAATGGTAAACTATTGGAGTATTATGTTGAGCCTGAGTATGCAGAACATGCTGAGAATATCTACAAGAATACAAAAGAAATGTTGACGTTCTTTTCAGAGTTGCTTGGTGTACAATATCCATGGCAGAAGTATTCACAGGTTGTGGTTCGTGATTATGTGTCTGGAGCTATGGAAAATACTACGGCGGTTATTTTTGGTGATTTCATTCAAATGACCACACGTGAGCTCATTGATCGATCTGATTTGAATGAATCAATCGTAGCTCACGAAATGATGCACCATTGGTTTGGCGATCTGGTTACTTGTGAAAGTTGGGCTAATTTACCAATGAATGAATCCTTTGCAAATTATTCTGAGTTTCTATGGTTTGAACATAAATACGGACCTCAGGCCGGTCAAAAAGTAATGCGCGATGCCATCAATGGGTATATGAATCAAGCTGTGGCCAATAAAAGTATGCATCCATTGATCTTTTTTGGTTATGATGACAAAGAGGATATGTTTGATGCGCACAGTTATAATAAAGGAGGCGCGATTTTACATATGCTCCGAAAATATGTTGGAGATGAAGCGTTTTTTAAATCATTAAACGTATATCTTACCGATAATAAATACAATGCAGCCGAGGCTCACCATTTGCGTTTAGCATTTGAGAAGGTAACTGGAGAGGATTTAAACTGGTTTTTCAATCAATGGTTCTTTGATAAAGGTCACCCAACTTTACAGATCGATAAAGTGTATGACGAGGAGGAACAAATACTGAATGTTACGATTGAGCAAACACAAGATTTTTCTGAAAATCCATTATTCATTTTGCCAATCAATATGGAGATTTTTGAATCGGCAGATCGTGAACCGATCAAAGAGCGTATCATGATGACTAGTCAAAAGCAAACATTTGCCTTCAAAGTAGATCGGTTACCTGTTTGGGTTGGCATAGATGCGGATCGCACAATACTGGGCGTCCGTAAATACAAGCAAACTCAAGAGGAGTTGATGCATCAATTTTTATTGTCATCAAATTACAACAATAAAATAGAGGCACTTAAAAAGTTAAAAGGTGCTCAAGATGATGGTGCTGTGAGAGCTATCTTTGAAAAGGCGCTAAGTGATCCATTTTGGTCTATCCGCGTTAATGCTATTGAGTCTATTCAGATTCAAGAAAACGAAACAGCATTGATCGACCGTATCGCAGATATGGCTAAAAATGATAGCCGTTCGAGTGTTCGTATCGCAGCTGTTGAGAAAATGGGAACATTTACAAATGATAAGTTGGCCGCTTTGGCCTCCGAACTGATCGATAATGATCCATCGTATGGTGTTATCGGTAGTTCTCTGAATACATTGGCCGAGGTTGATAAGTCAAAGGCTTTAGAAAAAGCTGAATCATTAATGGATATGAAAAATCCGACGATTTTAGTATCGCTTGGTGATCTATTTTCTGATAGTGATAGTGAAAAATACTTTGCGTTCTATGAAAAAAATATCAATGAACTGCAAAACTATTATTTATTCAATTTCGTAGGTCTGTACACCAAATATCTGATGAATTTCACACCAGCTTTAATTCAAAAGAAAATGAGTAAGATGGCAGGGATGTCAAGGTCAAAAAAAGTTTCTCTTTGGGGGCGTTATGCTGTGTCTAATTCAATGAAAAAGATCAGAGATAATTACAAGGGAGAAGATGGGCTGGACATTAAGACCATAAAAACGAGTTTAGGTATGTTTGAGAACCAAGATGCCTTGGGTCAGGCCCTTGCAGAATACCGTATGGAACCTAACGATAATACAGCAAAAGCGCTTGTCGATCTTATCCCTGAAGGTAAAGAGGGGGATGCGTTCAAGGCACAATTCAAGGCGTATCAACAACTTGAATTTTACAATTATCTGGACAGCCAAATGATGCAAACTAAAGCTTGGGAGACAAATCCTAACTTAATGCGAATGTATTACAGCTGGTAGGTAGCAAAAAGGTGATCAGAAGTATAGAGGGTGAAATCTGAATTGTCCTAGGGTGTTGATCTCTAATGTAGGGAACGGTACCTTGAATACATTCAAAAATGAAAAAATGGTTTTGAGCCATTTGTGTTTCGTAGGAATACGATCAAAATCAATATCAAGAGACAAATAGAATTGTGAATAAGGTTGATATTCAGGGGGTGCTATAAATTGATTTCCCTCAGAATCAGCCCACTCGTTGGACTCTGCACCATACATGTTTTCTACACCATAACCAACAGCAATATTTAACCATTTAGGAGGGAAGTTGTGTGCTTTATTGATAAACGATGAGATATTTGCACTAAGCCATATAGTCTGGCCATTATACTCTTTGAAAAACAATTCAGGGAAACTAGAACCAAACAGATCTGTAGCCCTATTGGCTAATGTAGTATATTGATTTGTGTTGATCGCCATAAGTGGAGCATCAGAATAACTCGGTCGATGGGTAGACATTTTCAATATAAAGCGTTGTTCAGAGAATGCGTATTCCTGACCTATAAATAATCCTGCTCCAAGTAAGTTGAAAGTTATGTCATGCCATGAAAACCCCCATTTATTAGAAAAACCATCTAAAACTTCAATGGTGGTTTGAAACAACATACCAGACCCAAATCCAATCCATGCCGCTTTTTTTCGCTCAACCCCGGACCATTTGTACATATCAAAGATCCACTTACTTTCAAAGTAGGTCGTCATACTATGGCCAAGTTTGTCCATTTGACGCCAACCTGACCAATCATCAAAAAAATGAAAAGATCCTCGAGCATAATTTGCATACCAGGCTCGGTCCAAGCCAATAACTACTCCGGTGTACGCTGAAGCACCAATGCCAGTCAGTAGCCAGCAGCGGGTAGGGTTGAAAGTAGGAGCTTGGTCAAAGAAGGATAGGGGTTTATGAATACTATCTGTCTGCGCAGTCAAAGAAAGCGAGATTAACAGAAGTAAAAATGACATGGTCTTTTTTTTCATGAATGATGCCCTATTATTTTTTCTTCCTACCGACTTTAAGTTCATAGAAATAGGGTGTTACACGTTCTTTACCTTCAACGGTCTGTATTTCTACAGCTCGAATATAATTTAATACACCTTTGATCAGATAGATAAAATATTCGTCTTTTTTCCCTTCAATGGTAGCTGTTATCTCTTGAGCTTTGACTTTGCCATATGGAGATGAAAGACTGGTGATTTTTGAACTTTTATAAACGAGTTCAAGATTGTCAACCCCTTTACCTTTGATTCTTATCCATTTAGGGTTTTTCTTGTCCTTTCCTTTGGCGTTCGGATCACCTTCGAAAGTGATTTCAACCTTGTCTTGTCGATTGATTCGTTTAGTTACTCTTGAGTTAAAGCTGTAGGGGTTTTCAATTTCAAAGAAAGGTTTGATTGTGTCTCCCCAGAGAAGATCAAGATCATCATATTTTTTGCTTTGATTCAAGGTATAATAATTCATGTCAGCCTCAAGCTGTTCCTGACTAGCAAACTTAAGCGTATAGATACGATCCGTTTCACCGGGGCCTGGAGCATATTTGATGATCTTAACTCGAGAAAGACCATCTAAATAAAAAGTTAGAAAGCCATGAATATCCGGATGCTGTGGTTCTGTAAGCCTGAATTTTACCGTAGTTCCTAAGTCTTCTACTTGAGTTATTCTTAAAACAATTTCTTCATTATCGTTACGTTGACTACGTATCCCACCAGGTCGAAAACTTACCTGTTCCTGTATTTTTACTTGAAATCCTGTCATGTAGAATGTTACCCAGCCTGCAGGTATGACGTGATCATGAAGGGAGGTATTCAATCTTGCTTTATGCGGTACAAAAGTAAAACCATAGAAATCATTAACTTCAGCAAATTGCTTATCATCAATAAATGAATAATTTATTGACCCGTTCTTCTGTGCAAAAGTTGAGAAGGTAATCAGAAGTAAAAAAAATAAGGCAATTTTATACATATGGTCGAATTTTTGCTACAAGTGCAAAAAACAAAATAGGGTATATTGTATAGCATTCACGATGATTATAAATGTAGAGTCTTGTCGGGATATACCAAAACAAAAAGGCAAGTAATGTGCCAATCGTAAATAGAGTGTATGAAAAAAAGGTTGTTACAAGTATATTACACCTTACCTGTTCAATTGTTGAAGCTACATGCAAAGCACAATTTATTGATGTTGTCTTTGTGGTTTGTTCTTATACTGTTTTTAAATGGTAGCATTGGCTCATACTTTGGTTTTGAGTACCTGTTCTTAGATCCTGAATACATGGGTCAGATCAACTTTTGGAGTTTTTTTATGATTGGATTATCCTTTGGTGTATTTTTGCTCGCCTGGAATTCAAGTGTATATATTTTAAATAGCTATAGATTTCCCTTTTTAGCATCTTTATATCGTCCATATGCTACCTTTTCGCTCAATAATGCTATTGTACCAGTAGCTTTTGTGTTCTATTATTTAGTTAAGCTAATTCATTTTCAATGGTATAATGAATATTCAAGTCAATTAGAAATCATAACTTATTGTTCTGGGTTTTTAACAGGTTGTATGGTACTGCTTTGTATGAC
>CAXQBA010000272.1:0-5715 GCA_964221885.1 Luminiphilus sp.
TTCAGACGTGTGCTCTTCCGATCTTTCGCATCTGCGATCAAATGTAAAGTTACACTAAAAGTAGTATCCTTTAAACGTTTCATTTCAACATAATAAATAGGGACATTCCATTTCTTAGCAAAAAATGCAGGGCCCCTTAAAAAAAATGTAGGGCGATCAAAAAAGTTAACTAAATGAGCACGTCGGGAATTACTTGGTGATTGATCGCCCAGCATCATTAACGCACCATTTGATTGGTTTCGGAGTGATCTTACATCAGCAAAAGGAATCATTCTAGATTGAGATCTAGCTCTTATTGATTGTAGATATTGATCAATGAATGTATTCTTTAGCGGAGAGTATAGTACATAGAAGGGATTTTGGCTGATAAAACCACCCACCCGACAAGCCCATTCCCAGTTGCCTTGATGTGCACCCACTAAAATGACTTTTGTATCACCTGATAAAAGATCATCAAGCTTTTCATCAAGAGTAAATCTTTCGTGTATGTAATTATTTGAAAGATGGAATCCTTTAAGAGTTTCGAGGAGTAGCTTGATAAGGTGACGATAGAATTGTTTTTCTAATATTATGATTGAGTCGCTGTCTTTATCAGAAAAGGCGATACAAAGATTTTGATACACTACGTTTCTTCGATACCTTAATAGATGATAGATTATGACATAAAATAATTGCCCCAATATGTTGAGAACAAACCAGGGTAACATTCCAATGATGAGGATTGAACCTCGAAGCAATATATATGTTACGAATTGCATTTAATCAGTAAGTCGTTCAAAGTAGGCAGGTTGACCAACTGGGATTTTCATTGAATACCATTTTGATCCATGATATTCATCACCTGTCAATATATGCCGCCATTTGCCATTGGGTAAATATACGCGTCTCTTATTTCTTTTTGTTAAGATTGGTGCAATCAATAAAGAATCTCCTAACATAAATTGATCTTCAATATACCATGTTTTTTCATCGTTTGGAAATTCTAAACTTAGATGGCGTACCATCGGATACCCCTTATGGTATGCTTCTTTGGCAATTGATGTAATATAAGGTTGCCATTGTTTGCGAATCCCAATAAATTTTTGATAAAATGGACGAATAAGTTTATCATAAACCTGGGCATTATGATCGGGTAGGATCCCTTCATGAGATCTAAAAACGGGACTTAAACAAGCAAGTTCTATGTGTCGTTTCAATAGCTTAGGTGTGCGTATCATTTTTGTAAGTCCTCCCAATCGATAAAACCCTGCGAATCCACCAATGTCAGCATGATTGATCGACATTCCACTCATGCCGCTACTTAGAAGTGCTTTGACAACTGAAGATATACCATCATGTTTTTGCCAAGATGTCATCTGATCACCAATCCAAAAGAATGAACTATTTGCTGGACCACCAACATAACTTGAACGGGAAAAAAAAGCGATTTCTTTTTCTTTTTGAACCTCCTGGATCGCTTCTTTATTTAATTTAGCCCATTGCACAGGATATTCATTATGAAAGCACTCTGCTGACGCACCGTTGTAGAGTATACAGTCAAAAGGAAGCGCCTCACCAAAATCAGCCATCCAGCCTTTAAAGCCATTTTCAATCAAGTTTTTTTGAATGATCTGTTTCATCCATGTTCTAGCTTCGGGATGTGTGAGGTCTAGTAATCCGACATTAAAACCTGTCATCTCAATGATATAGGTTTCTTGATCATGATTTTTCACAAAATAACCTAATGAATCTCCTTCATGGAATAAAGAACCAGTTGTAATAAACATCGGATTGATATAACCTAATAGAGCAATGTTGTTTTCCTCAAGTGATCGAGCATAGGAACGAATATCAGGATACCGATTTGAATCAGCTATCCAATTCCATTTCAACTGATCACCAACAAATGTAGTATTTCGTCCTACCCAGTCTTGAATCCAAATAGCTTGAACAGATATACGGTCATTTTGTAATTGGCTGAGTAGACTATCAACCCTATATTGACCACCTTGCATGCCAATGATTGATCCCCATACCCATTCGGGTAATTGAGTTGGGCGTCCAGTAACTGCTGTCAAGTCCTCTAAGAGATCATATCCATCTCTACCTTGAAAAAATTTAAGTTGAATATTAGGTGATTCAATTAGAATATCGATCTTTTTCTTTTTTTTGAGATTAAATTGAGCATATTCCGTATTGCCAATTAGAATACCTCTAGAGAAATTATCGGATATATAAGGAATTGGGGCATAACTATGTGTGGGAGATCCTCCAGCCATCTGTGTGTTTGCAATCAAAGTAACCGGTTGATCACCTGCACCTATGCCTTGTTCTTGAACTAGGTTTTCAATTCTTTTTCCATTTAATCGAACATAGGAATGTTGCTGTCCGGCACCAAAATAATGGCAATTTGGTTCACGCTGGATCTGAAGTTGGGTTGCTTGGTAATCTTGACAATTTGTTTGGATGGATAGCGAAAGATGTTGATCCGTAAATTCAATTTGACACTGATATTGATGACCATCCGACAAACTACCTTTCAAGATCAGCTCTTTGGAATTCCATGAGGCGACTTTTGTTTGCTCAATATGAATTCTATGAATGTTACGTCTCTTCAATTTGAAGAATCCATACCGCTCCTTGATCAACGTTTCGTGTTTATGGAAGATCAGCCATTGATTTAAATTTATTTCAAAAATAGGTTTTGCTAATAAGTTGTTTGTTGAGTCAATTAGGAAGATGCGTAGCTGATCCTTCGATTGATGAACATCCATCCCTAGGAATGTTTGAGCTATCGAATTGTAAGAAAGGCAGAAGAAAAGATTTACAAAAAATACGAATTGGATCATCATTTTTATGGTTCGTGAAAGGCCGAACATTGGTTGTTGCAAAATTAATTTAAAAATGCAATTAAATGAGCAACTATTAGTAGTTTAGCAAAGCAAAAATTAAAACGATGGATAAGCGCGTAAAAAATGCCAAAGAGGCAATTGAAGGAATCGAAGATGGAATGACCCTCATGTTAGGGGGGTTTGGATTGTGTGGAATTCCTGAGCACTGTATTCAAGCTCTTGTGGACAAGGGTATCTCAGACTTAACTTGTATTTCCAATAATGCTGGTGTCGATGATTTTGGACTAGGTCTATTGTTACAAAAGAAACAGATTCGAAAAATGATCTCTTCGTATGTCGGTGAGAATGACGAATTTGAACGTCAAATGTTATCTGGGGAATTGGATGTTGAATTGATTCCACAGGGAACGTTAGCAGAACGTTGTCGTGCTACAGGTGCTGGTATACCTGCATTTTTTACACCAGCAGGTTATGGTACAGAGGTAGCTGAGGGTAAAGAGACACGAGAATTCAATGGAAAAATGTATGTCTTAGAAAAAGCCTTTGATTCTCAGTTTGCCATAGTAAAAGCATGGAAAGGCGATCGTTTAGGTAATCTGATTTATAAGGGAACCGCACGAAATTTTAATCCAATGATGGCAATGGCCGGCAAGATAACGATAGCTGAGGTAGAAGAGATTGTTGAAGTGGGTGAATTGGATCCTAATTTTGTACACACACCTGGTATTTTTGTCGATCGGATTTTTCAAGGTGACTCATTTGAAAAACGGATCGAACAACGCACGGTGCGATCCAAATAATGACGTTCTGATCTTGTCTTTGAAAATAAGTAATAAACGAATAATATGGCTTTAGATAAAAATGGTATTGCAAAGCGTATCGCAATGGAGATGCAAAATGGAGGGTATGTTAATCTTGGAATTGGTATACCTACTTTAGTAGCTAATCATATTCCCGATGGGGTTTCTGTTGAGTTTCAATCAGAGAATGGAATCTTGGGCATGGGACCTTTTCCCTATGATGGTGAGGAGGATGCAGATCTGATAAATGCCGGTAAACAAACGATCACTGCTAAGAATGGTGCTGTGTTTTTTGATAGCTCTACCAGTTTTGCCATGATTCGATCTCAACGAGTTCAAATGACCGTATTGGGTGCGATGGAAGTTTCACAAAATGGTGATATTGCAAACTGGAAAATACCGGGTAAAATGGTTAAGGGAATGGGAGGAGCTATGGATCTGGTTGCTGCAGCAAAAAATATCATTGTGGCGATGCAGCACACAAATAGAAAAGGTCATTCAAAATTATTAGAATCCTGTAGTTTACCCTTAACAGGTGTAAATTGTATCAACAAAGTAGTTACGGATCTAGCGGTTCTTGAGATTAGGGATCAAGCCTTTCATCTGGTTGAACGTGCACCAGGTGTTTCAGTAGATGAAATCGAAGCTAAAACAGCTGGAAGGTTGATCGTTCCAGATCATGTTCCTGAAATGCCACTTTGAAATGGTCATTTTATCAATTTTTGAGTTAAATAATCGTAGAATATATCCTTAATACCTATCTTTACGCCATCTTTTTATAATAACTAAATCTGATATGGACAAGGCTACCGTAAAAAAGACGAAAACTACAAAGAAATCAACTTTCACAAAGGAACAATATCTAGAATGGTTTACATTGATGACTCGCATTCGAAAATTTGAAGAACGCGCTAATTTAATGTATTTCCAAAAGAAGATTCGCGGCTTTTTGCATTTGTGTATTGGACAGGAAGCGATCTATGCTGGTATGAAGTCTGCTTGTCGTCCGGATGATGCTTGGATCACGGCATACCGTCAACATGGAGCTGCTATTGCCAAAGGTGTTGGTGTGAATGAAGCTATGGCTGAGTTGTACGGGAAGTATACGGGTAATGTGAAAGGTAAGGGTGGTTCCATGCACTTTTTCTCTGCCGAAAATAGATTTTATGGAGGCCACGGAATTGTAGGTGGACAAATCGGCTTAGGTGCTGGTATTGCTTTTTCCGACAAGTACAAGGGAAATGAATCTGTTACCTTCTGTATGTTTGGTGATGGTGCAGCACGTCAAGGTATCCTGCATGAATCATTCAATATGGCCATGACGTGGAAATTACCCGTTGTATTTATATGCGAGAATAATTTCTATGCGATGGGTACATCTGTAGAACGAACATCGAATGTGACGGAGCTGTATAAATTAGGTTCAAGTTATGAAATGCCATCTAAGGCAATCGATGGTATGGATGTGGAGACCGTACATCGTGAAATCGAAGCTGCTGCAGCGCATTGCCGTGCTGGTAATGGTCCTATGTATCTCGAGATACGTACTTATCGTTACAAAGGGCATTCCATGTCAGATCCTGCTAAATACAGAACAAAAGACGAGGAGAAGAAATATAAAGAAAGAGATCCAATCGGACGAATCGAAAATGTCTTACTCACCAAAAACTATGCAACGGAAGAGCAAATTGAACAAATGGAAGCGGATATCAAGGCTGAGATTGACGCTTGCGTAGATTTTGCTGAAACTTCTGATTTCCCACCTGTTGAGGAATTATACACAGATAACTACGTTCAGCAAGATTATCCGTTCATTATGGATTAACTATTTTGATTCGTTCGGAATCATCTAAAATAATCTTTGAAGTAAAGTATGATATTGATTTTACTTTGTGTAAATTTGTGTGCTATTTTAAATCATAACATCAATTATTGCAATTCAAAATAAAGAAATACAAGATTTAAGTGCTGACGAGATCAAAGAAAAAGCAATCGGTCTCGCTGAAAAATATAAGATCTGGATCTATGGTTTTATATTTGTAGTCGTTAGTATAGTAGTATGAACCACCACCCAGACCAACGAC
>CAXQBA010000273.1:0-3807 GCA_964221885.1 Luminiphilus sp.
TGGCCTTCTTTGAATCAATATTTATTATATTTACGTAAATAAACTGCTCTTCATCCTATCTTTTTGAGGTAGTGTGTTCAAATTTAACTATCCAATGGGTCATAAAATCGATATTACAAGCCAGTTAACCCAATCGGCTTTAACGCCTCAGGAGGAATGCCTGGAAGTGCCTATGAAAAAGCGAAAATTATTCATTGGAATTCCAAAAGAAACAGCATTTCAAGAAAACAGGATCGCATTGACACCTGCCTCTGTACGAATCATGGTAAATGCAGGTCATCGAATCATACTTGAATCCGGTGCTGGACTTGGTGCAGGTTTCTCTGATTTTGAATATTCAGAAGCGGGTGCTGAAATAGCCCAGAATCCTGAATCAGTTTATGAATCATCCGTATTGGTTAAAGTCGCACCACCATCGATCGAGGAGGTGGAACTATGCCATCCGGGGCAAATACTCATATCCCCGATCCATTTACCAACATTATCCGATGAGTATATTTACCGTCTCAAAGAAAAGCGCGTAACTGCTCTTGCAATGGAATATATGAAAGATGAATCCGGAATGTTCCCATTTGTTCGTATGATATCCGAGATGGCTGGTATTTCCGCTATGCAGACAGCAGCCAATCTCCTTTCCAAAACTTCAGGTGGTTCTGGTATTCTCTTAGGTGGTATCGCTGGTGTACCACCAGCCAAAGTTGTTATTCTTGGAGCTGGTGTTGTGGCAGAAGTTGCTACTCGTGTTGCCCTAGGTTATGGTGCAGAGGTGCGTATCTTTGACAATTCGATCCGAAAACTCATGCGTTTACAAGGTAAATTATTCCAAAAACTTTATACGGGGACTTTTAATTCTCCGGAACTTGAACAAGAGCTGACCACTGCGGATGTGGTCATAGGAGCCTATCACTCAGAAATCGGTCGAACCACCTGTATCGTCAGTGAGGACATGGTCCAAAAAATGAAAGCAGGCTCGGTCATCATGGATGTCAGTATCGATCAAGGTGGTTGTTTTGCTACGTCCAAAGTCACGACCCACGATCGACCTACTTTTATAAAATACGATGTAATACACTACTGCGTACCGAATATTGTAGCTCGAATCCCTCAAACAAGCTCAATCGCTATCAGTAATATTTTGACGCCGTTTTTCATGGAGGCTGACAGTATTCAAGGAATCGAAGCTTTACTCCAACGCTCCAAAGGTTTTCGAAACGGTGTATACATGTACAAAGGGTGTTTAACTAACAAGCATCTCTCTGAATTCTTTAGTATTAAGTATACCGATCTGAATCTTTTGCTTGCTTCGAATCTTTGATTAGCTTATGAAATTACGCGCCCAACAATTAGTCAAAAAGTATGGTAACCGCACTGTAGTCAAAGGAGTAAGCCTTGAGGTACAACAAGGAGAGATCGTAGGTTTATTGGGACCGAATGGAGCAGGTAAAACCACAACTTTTTACATGACGGTTGGTTTTGTCAAACCAGAATCAGGTCACGTTTTTCTCGACGATGTTGAGATTACACGACTTCCTATGTATAAACGTTCAAAGCTTGGTATCGGCTACTTACCACAAGAGGCTTCTGTATTTAGGAAGTTAAGTGTGGAAGATAATATAAAAGCCGTTTTGGAAATGACAACTATGACTCGTAAAGAACAAGACTATTCCTTGGAATCACTGATCGAAGAATTTCGATTGGAAAAGGTTCGAAAAAGTCATGGTGATACGCTTTCGGGTGGTGAACGCAGGCGAACTGAGATCGCTCGTGCCTTAGCTGTAAAACCAAAATTTATTCTCCTAGATGAACCGTTTGCTGGTATTGATCCGATCGCTGTGGAAGATATTCAGTCGATTGTCTATAAACTTAAACTTAAAAAGATCGGAATACTGATCACAGATCATAATGTGGGCGAGACATTATCGGTGATCGATCGTGCCTATATCATGGTGGACGGTTCTATATTTCGAGAGGGAGAACCACAAGAATTAGCAGCTGACCAACATGTACGAGCAGCCTATCTAGGACGAAACTTTGAATTGAAACCTCGCTTCGAACTCGATCGGTAGATCCCCTACTCTTTCTTCAACATATATGTGACTAAAAGTCCATAATGGTCCGCCAGATCGATCCATGTTCCTTTATGTTTGTTTTTAGGGCGAATAATATTCACATGCTCTTTTTGCAGTACCATGGAATTCAATCGATGAAGCACATAATCTAATTGAATACCCTGAGCATGATTATTCCATGTGTTGGTACTATCAATGGTAAATGGTCTGGGGTCATCAATGCCTGCATCTTCTAAATCAAGAATTGACAACATGCGTGGATAATATGTTTCATTTGTTTTTCGGGTGTTCATATCACCAACTAAGACACATGACGCTTCTTCAGGAACATGTGCATCGATCAGGTTACGAATATCCTCATATTGACGCACTCTAATTTCAGCTCCTTTGACACCGCCGCCCGCTTGAAGATGCGTATTAGCAATGTAAACAGGGATACTATCCAAAGTAACCATTACACATCCCTTAGCAGCCCATTTGTCTTCATTCATAGCATCAGCATATGTTATATGACCTACCTCTCTTATGGGTCGTTTACTCAATACTAATAAGCCGCTCGAGGTTAGCCGCCCTTTTTCCTTTTTGGGTTCGATTTGATAAGGGAACATGGTCTTCAATTCTTTTTTCAATTGACAAGTGATGTTTCGATCAAAAACCTCTTGCAAACAGATCACATCTGGTGCCAATTCAATTAGATATTCGATGATCCATGGTTTGCGAATCGCTTGTTTTTTGCGTAATGCTTTTGAAAAAACAGAAAGACTATTAGGGAGCATTTGAATATTCCATGACAAGATCGTTAGCTCATTCGACGGATCAGATTGCGCTTTTGAATCCATCTGTAATATCATCAAAAACAGTAAAACCAGATATTTACATCGTTCTCTTGTCATCGTTTGATCATTTTGTCTTAAAAATCTTCAAATTATTCAAAAAACACGGCATTAGTTCTAAATTTATATCAAATCGTACACGCTATGGATCAAAAGCGGTTAAACTATTCGGTCAGAAAGCTCAAACCAAAAGACATTCCCCGATATCTGGCCTTAACCAAAATCAATGATAGAGAATCTGATTTTTTGGGCTCCTCCCCAGAAGATCCTCGCATATCACCAATGCAATTAATGAATTCCATTTCCACAGGAAGAATGGTGATTTTTATCGTTGAACTTAATGGTCAGTTGGTTGGACAATTAGGTATGTATTGGCGACGTTCTCGTAATAAAAAACTAGGACACTGTATGAATTTAGGTTTAGCCGTCATGAAAGAGTATTGGGGTCATGGTATGGGTACAGCTCTGATGCAGGCCTGTGAAGATTGGGCAAAGATGAATCAGATCGTTCGACTCGAATTAGAGGTGGTATGTCAGAATGAATCTGCAGTGGCTTTATACAAAAAATGCGGTTACGATATTGAAGGAACAAAACGTAAATCCATGTGTATTGATGGTCAATATTTTGATGAATACCTCATGGCAAAAATTTTAATATAATGCAAGACATACCTACCATTTTAGTAACTAATGATGATGGTGTCAGTGCCAAAGGCATTCGAAATTTGGTTGAAGTTGCTTCTGAATTTGGTCACGTTGTGGTCGTGGCTCCCGATGGACCTCAGTCAGCCCAAAGTCACTCCATTACAATTAAAGACCCCATACGTATTAAAAAAGCGAAATACCTGCATGGTTCAAAAGAAGCCTATGCTTGTAGTGGTACACCTGTAGACTGTGTAAAACTG
>CAXQBA010000274.1:0-4266 GCA_964221885.1 Luminiphilus sp.
CAAATGAAAAAAAAGGAATTCTCACAGACAAAATTTGAAGCTACTACCCATCACCATCATTTCGTCCATATGCAAAAAAAACAAATGGAAGAAAGTCAAATATTAAAATCCAACTGCAAGACAGACATAATCTTGATGCATCACAATAAAAAACTTGTGAGCATGATCTTCGATTCAACCAACAACTTCACATTTCACCTACTGATTTCCATATACATTATACACATCTTCCTAGCTTGTACATACTTTTCATTTACTGTATCAATCACTGTACGATCATAGCTCATAAATTCATTTATTCCATCAACAACAATTGAATTAAAGATCATGCTCAAGTCTCCTGCGCCTTCATCTCGTAAGGCGTCGAACTCCCGGAGTCCTTCACCAAGCAAGAAGTCATCCCGGCGTACAAACAACCTCAAGATGAAGAGAACCGTCCGCGCAGTAGCGTTATCAAAGAGTCCTTCGACAGCAAAACCATCGTCCAAGAATCTCTCCGTCACACCTCTTAAAAAGGTTGCGGCTCGCGTCAACAAAGCGTCTTCTAAGGCTGCAGCTCCTGACAAGGGTGTAACTCTCTCCGATAACTCGAAGAAACGAGCCGCTAAAGAAGATTCACCAAGGAAGAAACATCGCTCGTCCTTCAAGCCAGATTCTCCGCTCTCTACCTTGTCAACAGCGGCAAGTTCGCCTTCCATCGCGAGTCTTTCGTCTCCTGACTCGATGACCTCAACAGCTTCAACACGCGCACGTGATTCTAAAGCAAGTGCTGCGATAAAGAAGTTAAATCTTACTTCTGATACTTCTGTTTCATGGCTTACAGCGAATTGGGCCAACTCTGAAGATATCTACAAAGTGTTTCTCACCAAGTATGACGTCGATCGAGAGGAATTTCTTGAATTGCCCTACGAAAATCAAGTTAAGGAAGCGTTGCACGCCATCGCACCCAAGGACATGCACCAGCTGCATACTATATGGAGTATGCAGCTGGGTTTGCTTCCTGTTATGGCAACCGAGTTTAATAGTCGTCAAAAAGCCGAGAAGAAACTTTTGACCTTGTTACTCAACTACAAGAACCAACTCCATCTTAAATGGAAAAGGTATGCATATATCTAGTAACATATGATATTGAGATTCTTGGAAAGAAATGTATGCATTTGAACTCTTACATACATCGTATATCGTATACCGGTACCCGGTACTGTTTTCTTTTACATCAGTGAGAATCCTACTGCTCCAACAAATGGTGTTGTCGTGAAAAAGGAAAGTACAAACAAGGATGGTATCAATGGATATGACGATTATGAAGTAGACGACAGTGATGATGAAGTCGAGTACGACTACGAAGAGGAGGAGGAGGAGGAGGAGTCGGAGGAAGAGGCGGCGGAGGAGGATGAAGAGGCGGCGGAGGAGGAGGAGGAGGAGGATTACAATAATGAATATGACGAAGATGAAGAGGTTGTAGCTAAAGGCGAAGGTCAATACGACGAGGATGATGATGTAATCGAAGACAATGATAATATTCATATGAAAGGTGAGGAAAACAACATGGGATCCGAAGATGATTTATTTAAGGTCGACCAACAGGCATGGGACGAACAAATGACCAAGAAGTTATCCAAGAAGAATGGAGACTTTTTTGAGATTAACACCTCGGAAATTTTTGTTTTCAATGGACATCATTTTGTCGTTCTTTTGTTGGGAGCCATGGATCCGTGCTGGTATAACATTGCCGAGTGGTTCCAAACTGCTATTGGGTCTCTTTTCGAGGCAACCAATAAACCAGTGCCATCTTTCATTGAAAATATCGCTGAACACAAGCTTCGAGTTGAATACAGCCCTTCAAACGAGATGGTGTATCGTTCAACAAGCCAGAAGTACCCGGTTTCACGCTGGTCGACAATTGCAAAACTAAATGCAGTCAATCCCCAGCAACATCTTGAATTAATTCTGTCCAAGTTCACAAAAATATTCAAGCAAATGTACAGCGACCGCCTCGGTCGATCTCCAGGCAATCGTTGGATGTCGTTCGTTTCAAGTAGCGGCAAAGAGAGTTTGCTAAATGGCTGCAAAAAATACATGGGTGCCACCGACAATGATGTCGAAAAAACTGTTAACGATGAGCTCATTGCTCTTGGGAAGAAAAACCATGTATATGTGCATGGCTGCACTTTGGACAAGTACTGGCCTGATTATAACATCAAAAAGTTTCTCGAGCACTATGCAAGTGCTTCGAGCTGGAGTGATGTTTCCGAAATCACAAAAAAGAAGTGTTACAGCAATTATCCCCAACGGAGGCTTCCAGACTGGGGTACCATGAATATGTGATTTAATGGCTTTTTGTGTTGAAAAAAGAAAAGATGGATAATGTTCTTTTTAAGTTTGTAGTTCCCGGAGGAACTAACATATGTAATGCACTTTTCCATGGACCAAACTAATATTGTTGTTTCTTTGTTTATTGCTGCATTTGTTTCCGTCTCGCAGGTGTTCAAATCATTGATTTGATCGATTATACCAAAACTGTATCTTACGAAACGATTTGTGCACTAGCAAATGATAACAAAGTGGATACTGTTTATGTCCGTTTCGCAAATGAAAATGAAGATAACTGCTTCCATTGTGAAAATAGAATGGATATGGTGATGCTAAAATATATTATCAATAATACTGGTCCAAATGTAATTGGATGGCGTCTACATAATCACAAGAGAAACAATTAGGTGAGAGATTCAAAGACATTGTTTTAAATTCGACAAATTGACCAAAATTTCAACAACGAGTAAAAATTTTGGCTATAAGCGGATTAACAGACGCTCAGCCGCTTTTTGACAAGATTGTGACACCTTGCGATTTTTTTGGCATTACTTACACAACTACGATGTAAACAACGAAATATTATACTAACGTTCATGAACGAGTTATACTAACACATTTTTTCCCTTCCATTCCTTTGTCATTGAAGAGAATACCAACGAAATTAAATCAAAAAATGTCACCAGAAACTATTCGAAAACAAAAATGCCGTGTCTGTTCGGTCAAATGTATGAAAAAAAAAAGAAGTCTAATGACTTTACAACAAAAAATTGATTACAATTCGGAATTAAGAACGAAACGTCGAGAACAAAGAGAAAATTTATCACCCGCGGAGAAAGAACAAGCAAGACAAAAAGAGAGATTGAGAAAAAGAAGTCAAAGAGCAAAACAATCTCAACAAAAGAAAAACCTTCAGAGAGACAATGAATCCCCTTCACAAAAAAAAACTCGACAAGAAAAAAACCGTATCAACTCAGTCAAGTATCGCAAAAAACAGAAAACAATGCATCAACAACAATCACAGCAACAGATAATTCATCCCCTAGTATCCATCGAAAGTATCAACAACGCTAAAAATGAAGCACTTAAATATCTCCACAGTACACAAATAAATGATACAGACATACACAAAGCTCCTGTATGTGTCATCTGTGACATGTTTATAATAGGATGCGAAACAGTAAAATGGTTAAAGTCCAAGACATTAAAGGATCATAGAGAAAGGTTGTCTGTCGAAAAATATAAACAGTTTTATAACCTACAAGAACCTTTAAACTCGGAAGATCCACGCAAAGACTTATGGGAATATTATCGCCTCAGTGGTTTCCCAGGCATGTTGTTATCCAAAAGAGCGCGTAAAAACGACAAGAATGAATATTCTTGTTGTTGCAATTGCTTCAACAAAATGCGACCATCCAGCATAACGAAGAAACCGCCTAAGTTATCAATAGCGAATGGATTTGCCATAGGTGCTGTACCTAACATTACTTGGAAAGATGATCATGGCCAAAAACATACCATCGACGTCGAAGAAAATGTCACAGACGTTACTAAAGCACTGATTGCCCCGATCAGAACACATGGCTATGTTATGGCTTTCACTGGTGGAGCACATAAGTCAATTCAAGGTCATTATCAATTTTTTGAAACGGATGCAACAACAATAAGCGGGTCTCTTAATCACATACAACACACACACAAAAAACAACATGTTTATTGTATGATGTCAGGAAGATTAACACCGAATCAACGCCGTCGTATCAATGAAGAGTGTAAGGTTGATTTAAATACATACAAAGAGCTCACGAAATGGTTCATAGAACGCTCTGGACACCCTGGTTTTCAACAAATGACAATACCAGAAGAATGTCCACAGCCCGTCATAATCCAAGATGAACAAACAACTAACAACACTGAAGCTTCGAGAAATCCTAATGTAGAAGATAGATTTGA
>CAXQBA010000275.1:0-6346 GCA_964221885.1 Luminiphilus sp.
GGTTCAAGATTATACCAGCTGATCTTTGCCCTGTTCTTATTGTATTCCCAATCATTTGAAATTCTTGATTCGGGAAATAACTCATTACTAGGGTTGGATGTTGGCGTTGAAGATAAGATCCAATTCAGACTAGGTATGGATAGATTGAAGTTTGATGCAGAACCTTCAAAATCATCGATATATACAACACCACCCTGATCATTTCCCTGATTGATCACTTGAGGAGAACCTGGGATTAAATGTGCAAACTCTCCGGTGAAGGAAATATTAGACATTGCTTTTGTGCTGATCAAAGGTAATTTATCCAAAGCTCGTGTTAACCATGGCGCTTCGCTGGCATACTGGATATCAAAGCCATAAATTGAATTCGCAATAGGATCATCACCAAAATTCACTTTCTGTGTGAACGGACTTTCATTTAAATGCAGAAATGTTGCACCGATATTAAATTTTTCATTGACATAATAATCAAGCCTTGTTCCGAAAAATCCTTGCTGATTGAATCCAAAGGTTGAGTTATCTTCAAAGGCAACACGGATGGGTTGTCCTGAATTTAAATATGATTCATTCAATATTTTGATACGCCCTAGATTGTAGTCGATCGAATAGTCTGAACCTTCTACCAAAGCACGCCCACCTGCTGTTACAACAACAGACCCTTTGGGTATATTGAATCCACCTAACGAAATCTCGGATGAAATACTAGATTTGTAACGTCCGCGGATGATATAACGATTGTATTCAGGAAACTCACGAGCTCGAGTGATGGTAGAGTCATAGAGTTGTTCATAGACATATTTCTGATAGATCGGATCCAATGTTAATGGATTGTTGGGGTCGGTCTGAAATTGTTTTTTCAGAGAAGACCCAAAGGGCTCAAGGACCGGAAAGATCACCCGTCCATTTTGAGGTAATATTGTAACACCTGGTACAAAATCAAATTGGCCATCAGGTATCGGATCTCGCATACGATTCAGGTTGTCGAGATTCAACATCGTGATCAATGGTTTAGATGCCACAGGCCCTTCTGAAAGGAATCGTTTTTCACCTCCTCCAGGATCTTGGTAAAAAACATCCAACATAAAATCTTCTTCATTGACTTGATAGGCCCCAAGGGAATAGATATTCTTCATCATCAGATCCCAAATCGGAAGATCAACACGTGTTCGCACACCTTTAAGAAGTTTCAGGTGCATGACATTCAGTGTGTCAGCATCAGTCGGAAGATCTTGTGCGAATTCCCCCACTTGATATGTCTTACCATTGTAGGTATATTGATAAGCGACAGCAACAACATCAGTTGGTTTAATAGAGGTATTTACCGAAATGAATCCCAATTTTGGATCAAAACTATACTCAGTATTGGACAACTTTCTAGCACGAATTTTAGAAAAGTCTTCTGCGTCAGACATTCCAAAATTGGTTTGTAAGGTTGAGATAGACGATTGGAGGCCACGAGCACCACTGCTTTGAAGAAGTTGCTGGTAGAGTTCATTGGCATCATTGTCTGGTAATCTACGATTGAATAGGTCCTTGCCTTGTTCTAAAGCTGTTGCTGGAGAATAATTATTCCCACTGATCATTTTGTCGGTGTTAGTCTCACCTAAATCTGCATAGGCAACAATATCACGAACCCCTTCAGTCACATTCCGATCGTTGGTTACCCATACTTCGATTTTTGTGATATTGAAAAGTGTGTTTATTTGGGGGAGCGATGTTAAGTTCTGTTCGTAGGTTTCTCTATTGTAATGCGACAAGAAAAAATGCCGATTTTCATCGTAATTATCTGCCGTTACCTCAAAATCCTGTAATTGTGATCCACCTTGGATCTGTAGTTCTTTACGTTTGGTTTGAGATTGTGAAGCAACTATAGACGCTTTCAACCGACCAAATTGAAGATCGGTTCTAAATCCAAACAGATTCTGTCTTCCTTGAATCAAAGAAGAACGAAGGGGAAATGAAACGTTACCCGCTTCTATTTTTTTGATGATATCATCCTCGGAACACTCTGTGTCCGATAAATATTCAACTTTGATCTGTCGATCGAAGTCAAAGGTAGCTTGTGTATTGTAGTTGAAAGAAAGTTGAAGTTTCTGTCCGATCTTACCGATCACACTCAACTGGATATTCATATTGAAATCGAATCCACCTTGTTGCTGTTGTTGTTCCGTTAAAATTGGATTTGCGATCTTTTGATAGTCAAATCCAAATGTTAGATCGATATTTCCTTGTGGACGAACATCGATAGTGCTTCCACAGAACAATCGCTCAACTAAGCTTTTACTGATCCGATCTTTATAGTTTTCGATTGGGTCCTGATCGTTGAGTTGTCCAACTTTTGATTTTTGAGATAATTCTTTCAGATAGTCACTGTCCTCTTGCTGAGATCTCCATTCGTAATACTCTTCGGGACTTAAATAGGTAGGTGGCCTGAAATTGGATCCATTGATCGTTTCAGTAATAATATAAATCCCATTTTTAGGATCATATTCAACATTTTTCTCAATGGCTTTGGGATCATTCAGATCAAAGGGATTTCGTTGTGTGTTGAGCATGAAAATTCCAGATCGATCCTCAAGAGGAGGGAGTGTATCTAACTGGCTTTTATGTAGGTTTTGCCAATACTGATAATCATTGACTTTTAGATCGAAATCATTGTACCCCCATGCATGAAATGCCTGCAGGAGAATGAAAATAAATATGCTTTGTGTACTAACTCGATCCATTAATGTTAGGGGCGCAAAAAAATTTAAGCATCAAAAATATTAAAATTTGACGTTTATTGCATTTAATACCCGATTTATTCTAGGGCGGGACATAAATAAATAGATTATGTTCAGCCCGTTATGTTAAGTAGAAATGGATCTATACGCGTTGTTATTTAGTTAGATTAGATAGTGCAAATTTAATGAGTACACTCGAGTCGCTTATATTTGGATTCTCTTTTAAAATAATATTAATATTTTTTGTTACAGCTGAACGATTAAAACCGAGCGCTAATAAGGCTGCTGTTGCTTCTTCTCTCAAGCTGTTATCTTGGCTTACTACGAGGGCATCAGCTAAAGCATCATCACCCGACAACTTCAGTACTTTATCTTTTAACTCCAAAACAATGCGTTTTGCTGCCTTGGGACCAATACCTTTTGCTGTTTTCAGTACAGAAATATTTTCACTTACGATGGCACTTTTCAATTCATCAACTGTAAAACAGGAAAGGAGTACTCTCGCCGTGGCTGGGCCAACTCCTGAAATGGATATTAGCAATACAAATAGTTCTCGCTCTGCCTCATTGTGAAATCCATACAGGGTATGACTATCTTCTTTTACGATCAAATGGGTTAAAAGATGTGTTTCATCCAGGTTTTTGATCTTATCAAATGTGTGTAGGGAAAGCTGAACTTGATAGGATAAACCACTTGCCGTGCTAATAACAACATGTGTTTGTGCTTTCACTTGAATGGTACCTTTGATAGCGTAGATCATATAATGTAACTTGGATTTCTTTTGATTTGCATTCAATATATAAAAATAAGGTTCAAATGGAATGTTTTATGGTATTGAATTGTTCTAAAAGTAACAAGATGAAACACTCAAAGGAATTTTTGAAAAAAAATTGTGTTTGGACAGTTAAAAAATATGTAACTTTGCCAAAAATATAGCGAATGCTTCTTACCATCTTTAAATCTAAAATTCATTGTGCAACCATAACGGAGGCAAATCTAGCCTATGTAGGTAGTATTACTATCGATGAAGCCTTATTGGAAGCGTCAGGTATCATTGAAGGTGAGCGAGTTCAGGTGGTTAATAATAACAATGGGGAACGTCTTGAAACCTATGTTATTAAGGGTAAAAGAGGCTCAGGGGTCATTTGTCTAAACGGGGCAGCGGCTCGTAAATGTCAGGTTGGGGATGTTGTCATTATTATCTCTTATGCACTCATGGACCGAGAAGAAGCGTTAAACTTTGAGCCAAAGGTCATCTTTCCCAATTCAAGCAATCTTCTCGACTGATCGATAGGTGATCAGTTGGAAAAAGACATAGATAGACATACCTGTTGAATTCAATAAGGTGTTTTCTGTCATAAAGGACAATAGAATGATGGATCCGAAGACAAATTGTTCTCTATACCTGAATGGTTTTCCTAAAATCGTATAAAAGTACGAGAGGCCAAAGACGAGTAATCCGATCAATCCAGCCCCGGCCAAAATGGTAATAAATTGATTATGCGGGTATTTCACATTCTTATCGGGATAGTGTTGTGTGTATTCTGATTTTAGATCATCTTTTAGATCACCTATACCTGTGCCAGCAATTGGATTTTTTTGAATAACCTGAAACGCCATCTTGTAGGAAAGTAAACGCTGGGTATCAGAGTAGTTGCCAATCTCCCCTCTCATAATCATATTGATATTATGTTGGGTTAACTGCATCTTGGTCCTAAATGTTGGAATAAATGTGTAGCAGATAATGGGCGTTGTCACTAATCCGATCATAAGAATGACAGGAAGAAGGAGTCGCTTACTCTGAACACTCCAGATCAATAAACACAAAAGAATCCCGATATAAAGACTGATTATAGCAATTCGAACGGATAAAATATGGATGGCTATAAAAATGAATACTAGGTAGAGTGCTAGAAGTCCGTTCAATGCTCTTTTTTTACTCGTTATCCAAAGATATATCGCCACAAAAAAGCATAAGCATATACATAAACTATAACGAATATGATCATCAAGTGGAGTTGGTATAGCACCGGAACGGCGAACGTCGAGATTGTAAGTGTCGAAATGAAAGTAATAGTTAAGTAGAATCCCAATGGTAAATAGCCCACTCATGACTAATACAAAATATAGAAGCTTTCGGTATTGATCGTTCGATATGTGCTGCATACCGGTAATCAGAAACGGGAGTGTCAACAAAGGCAGGGCAATACGAACTCTGATCCATGCTTCAATTAGATTATCGGAACATAATGCACTGGTAAAAACAACAGTGAACATAGCAAAAAAGGGGAGTCCAACTTTTTTGAATAGGCTTATTGCATTTTTTTGATTATTGATTAGTGTATGCAGGCCAATGATCAATAAAAGTAAAATAGAAATCGTACTCGTAAAACGTGAGGTTATGGATCCAATGAATATGCCAACTAAACCTATCAGTGTCAAGATAGAATGTTGTTTTTGATATGTACGTTGTTTATTCAAATTGGAAAGAGAGGTACTTTATTTTTTTATTGTTCTTCAAGTGCATTTTTTCATAGAACGTCTGAATGGATAGTGTTTCAGGAATATGTTCAAGCGCATATATATCATTGATATCGCACAGTGTCATAAGCGCTTCTTCTTTGATAATCTCCTTAGTGTAAACATACAGCTCATCGGAGTCTGTTTTTAAATGGATGCAATGAGGAACTGTAAGTATATGACGATATAAATCGAGAAAACGTTTGGACGTCAACCTTTTTCGTGCTTTTTTTAGTTGTGGGTCTGGGAATGTAATCCATATTTCGGCTACTTCATTTTCACAAAAATAAAGATCTAACAATTCGATACTGGCACGTAAAAAGGCAACATTTGTCGCACCTCTTTCAAGAGCTTCTTTTGCACCGACCCAAATTCTATTTCCCTTGACATCTACACCAATAAAATTTTTATCAGGGTGCATTTTGGACAATTCATTTGTGTAATGTCCCTTCCCACAAGCAAGTTCTAAAATAATGGGACCGTTGTTTTCAAAATGTTCTTGCCAATGACTACGAATCTCAAATGTTCCCTTATGGCAATGGTCAACCATTGGTTCATAGTGATTCTTTGAACTGTAGACATTCTCGAATTGGCGTATTTCATTATATTTTCTAAGCTTATCTTTTTTAGCCATATCTATATGAGTGTTGTCTCAAGAAATGGAAGTTTATTTGGGTAATCTGTGGTGTAGTGAAGACCGCGACTTTCTTTTCTATTGGCAGCAGATCGAGTGATCATGTATGCGATCGTGATTAAGTTTCTAAGTTCGCAAAGTTGAGGCGATATAGTTGTTGAATTATATAAGTGCTCAGTTTCTTCATATAATAGATGGAGCCTGTCAAAGGCTCTCTTCAATCGAACGCTTGAACGTACGATCCCAACATAGCTACTCATGATCTCTTTAAGTTCTTTCAAGCTTTGTGTAATCAGGACCATCTCATTAGGTTGAGTTGTGCCAGTTGCGTCCCAATCTGGAATTTCGTTGCAGATCTTTATATCTGTTATATTATTGAGTATGTCATCCACCACACGTTCAGCATATACAAGCCCTTCCAGTAAGGAATTAGATGCCAATCGATTCGCTCCATGCAAACCTGTACAGC
>CAXQBA010000276.1:0-4428 GCA_964221885.1 Luminiphilus sp.
CTCGAATGGTCCTGATTCCCATAGTTCAAGCGGATCTGGTGGTTGAACATCATAATGACCATAGACACAGACTGTAGGAAGTGATGGATCAATGATCTTATCTCCATAAACAATTGGATAACCATCCGTTTGACATAGTTCAACATTATCAGCACCAGCCTCAATTAGAGATTGCATAACAAATTCAGCTGTTTTGAAAACATCCGATTTATACGCTGGATCAGCACTGATGGAAGGGATCTTTAAAAGATCGATCAACTCGTCCAAAAAACGAGATTTATGTGTAGCCTGGTATGTTGTTACCTGTTCCATATTATTCTTTAATCTAATTTTCTTTATGAAAAATCTATCTCTGTGTTATCCCCAATATTAAGGCTTTGATTCAACCCCTTGATCGATGCATCAGATCCTATAATGGATTTATGAAGAACCACCTCTTCCAACTGTGCAAAATTTCCAATAATGGAATCACGAACGATTGCATAATTTACTTTCGCGTTATCTCCAATTGTTACATTAGGTCCTATAATAGAGTGCTTAATTTGACAGCCCTCACCGATACTAACTGGAGGAACAATAATGGTATTTTCAAATTTATTATTAGGGATATCTGCCCATTTTCTGCGTTTTAACAGCACAGAATTAGTAGCAAGTAGTATATCTTTTTTTCCGCAATCAAACCAATTATCAACTTCAAAGGTCCTTATCTCAGTCCCCATTTGTACCATTTGCATTAATGCATCTGTCAATTGAAATTCACCGATCGTTTTCATCTCATTGTCAATAATATAATTCAACGATTCAATAAATATATCGACTTCAATGATGCGATATAGCCCAACGAGCGCCATATTCGATTTAGGAATCTTTGGTTTTTCAACAAGTCGTCTGATCGAACCATCATCGTTAATTTCGGCGACACCGAACTCACTTGGATTCTCTACTTTCATGACGCCTAAACTAGAGAAGGGTTGTTCAACAAATGCTTTGAGATCTGTTTCAAATATAGTGTCCCCCAGAACGATCAAAATCTCTTCGGATTCAATGAACTTAGACGATGCTACCCATAAGGCATGACCCAATCCTTTACGCTCTTCTTGATACACATATTCAATATTCAAGTGACTGTAGTGGGTCTCAATGAAATGTCGTATTTTATCCCCAAGGTAACCTAGAATAAATACAAAATCTGTAACCCCAACATCTTCAACTAATTGATCGATTATAGAACCGATCAATGGTTTTCCTGCTACGGGAATTAAAGGCTTTGGTTGTGTGTAGGTGTGAGGTCTTAATCTGGTTCCAACACCTGCTACCGGGATAATTGCTTTCATATGTTTTCATTCATATTGAATATCAAAATTCCATTGCGTTACAATAATACATAATAAAAGGGATTATTGGGTTAATATCGTTTTAATAAATATTTAAAGTAAAGCCTTGGTACATCCCCTCTCAGATGTGCTTTTTTACTATTTTTGATAAAATTTAGAAATTATGATGGTTGACCCATTCAAAAACTTTGCTGATATCTCCACTGAAGAGTGGAAAAACAAGATAGCTTCCTTTTTAAAAGGTGCATCGTTGGACACCCTACAAGTAACATTAGGAAACGATATTATACTCGATCCAGTGGTTCGAAAAAAACATCTAAGCAGTCCCGAAATAGCACCTTCTTTTTCATCTGATAATCAATGGTTGATGGGTGAGAAGATTTTAGTTGGTCACGATATAGATTCCACAAAGGCCAATGTAATGTCTGCTTTTGAATACGGTGTCAATTACCTTCATCTACATTTTGAATCTTTATGTAGTCCAGATGAATTCAACAGACTACTTGAAGGTATTTATCTAAATATGATTCACGTACATTTTTCTGGTGAAATCACTAATGATCATGTAGAATACCTGACTGAAATTTCTCAATCGTATGATGAACCCATCTCTCTTTCATTTGACGCTACTATTGAAATAAATACATCTCAATTCAATACAAAACACCGATGTATCACAAGAACATTATCGTTAGAAGAGCAAAGCATCAATGGTTTAGCAACTCTTTTGACTTTGTGTAATAAGCATATTGAAAAGTCCTTATCGAAGGAACATCAACCATTGAATGAAATCCTAATCCACATAAAGTTAAGCGATTCATTTTATTTAAATATTGCCATGGTCAAAGCACTCAAAAGACTATGGTTAGCTCTACTTGAAGGTCATAAACAAACCACTTACCAGATGCCATTCTTTGTTGTGTCAACTCAAAATACGACGGATGACATGTTTCAACAAATGATCGCAAATACATCTCAGGCAATAGCAGCGATTGTTGAAGGTGTTGATGCTGTTTTAGTTAGAACTGAAAACACAACTGATCCGAATGTTGCTAGACGTATCGGTCGGAACATTCACCATATCCTCCGAGAGGAAAGCTATCTAGCGCAAATTGTTGGTGCAACATCGGGTGCCTACTTATTGGAGGATTTATCCCAACAGATCATTGAAAAGACTTGGCAGCAATTTTGTACAAGTCATTCATAGATGCACAGATTTATCTACATACAACTTCTTCTGGTACTGTTGAATACACCAATCTATGCGCAACCAAAAGCATTCAATAACGATGTAACAACAGCATTTACACTATACACAACGTATACGAATCAGATCACGCATACCGTCAACACCTATGCGAAAGATTTTTTCAAAATCAACCAGATGCTTGCTGATTCATTTCTGTATGATCCATCTATTTTTTTGAAAGATGATCCGTTTGACTTTATTCCCATTTTCCCTCAAAAGAGCAAACATGTGTATGAACAATTGATCATACACAACGGCTTTCTTCCTTATGAGAAAAGAGGTAAGTCTTTATTATTAGCCGGTAAGATAAAAGAGGTTTGTGCTGAGATAAAAAGAAGCCGGTATACGTTAATTGACCTGCTACAAACCAAAACATATTCAGATAGTCTTCATAATAATGCTGTACGAAAATTAATGCGAGTGGAGGTATTATATTATGACCTGCATACCCTTCACAAAAAATTACTTTGGGAACTTCAAGGTATGCATCAACTGTATATTCAAAAATATTCTAAGAAAACTAAAATCATGCTCGATCTTTACGATCAGTTGTATAAATCCGTTGACCAACATCTAACCTTTTTACGATCTCACGGGCATAAGCATTCCATATATTCAGCAAATGATAACATCCGAAAAAAACTGCTAATCATATCTCAAATATTACAAACGCAACTTATTGAATATAATCAAAGCACAGCTGATCTGATTCGGAGTATCCAAAAGAAGATAACATTACTCAGTGATTTATTGCCTGCTCGATTAACCTTGAATGATCGAACGAAGGAGGCGGTTCATTGGCATAATCAAGTTTTCTTACCTCAATTGAATAGAACGAATAAGGGGATAATCGAGTTGATCAATAATCACATGGAACGGCATTTTCCCAATATGCTTAGAAAATTAGAATTCCCCATACATTATAAAGCTCCTTTATTGCGTGGCACTGAAAATGACCTAGCTCCCATAAATGTTGACTCATTTTTTAATTCATTGGATCTAACACAAAAGATCGATACAATACAAAATGATACTAAGACACAACAAAAGTACGTCGCCTCCCATCTGATCTATTTGATAGATGTCTCGTCATCAATGAATACTCCCGAAAAACTACCCATTGTCAAACAAGCATTGAAGTATTTGACCACTAAATTATCCAATAACAATCTGATCACTATAATAACGTATTCGAAAAAAGCAAATGTACTTTTACCACCAACACAGAGCACTGAATCTACATTGATCAACAAAGCGATCGATCAACTGTATTTCGGCTCCAAAAGTAATATTCATGCAGGCTTAAAAATGGCCTATCAAATCGCCGATGAGTATTTTATTGAAAAGGGTGATAACCAGATATTTTTAGCAACGGATGGCGATATCGAAATAGCTAAAAACGAGAAACAAATTCTACAAAAACAAAAGCGTAAGAATGGTATTCAGTTCCATACATTATATGTATCTGAAAAAGTATTTTCGCATCATAAGTCGAATTTATCCAAACTAACTGACATAGGTGGAGGATCTTTCATCCATGTTGATAAAACTAACTTTAAGGAGCAGATCATATCACCTCTTAGGAAAAAAGAAAAATAAATCAATTCAATTGTATGTAGGCATAGATGGATTAAATATCAACGATATCTTCATTATTAGCCTAAATTCATTAATTTCACAAGGTTTTGAAAACGAATTGATATGAATGCGGAACAATCACAATTTTATTCTACCCAAAAAACCATCTATGGTCATCCGGTAGGACTCTTTATTTTATTTCTTACTGAGATGTGATATGATCTGCTCCTTAAAGTTAGTTTTATCAACATGGATGAAAGATCCTCC
>CAXQBA010000277.1:0-2209 GCA_964221885.1 Luminiphilus sp.
GCTATTGGTGAGTATAGTTTTTACAATTCAACTTCAACCATTTTATATCCTATTTTTATGTGGTTTATTATTTAGTATTTTAGTCGTTCCTCTTTTAGATCGTTTTTTGTCGATGTTACACTTTAATTTTATAATTTTGCGGAGCATAACTTATTTCTATGCAATGAACTTTGCGCTGCTGAAAGGGTTTTATAATTATCTAAAGGGAATTCAACATGGAATCTGGGAACCAACCAAGCGAAATGAATAAACTCAATACTATTGAGGAAGCACTTCAAGACATCAAAGATGGTAAAGTCATCATTGTTGTTGACGACGAAGATCGCGAAAACGAAGGTGATTTTATCTGTGCTGCTGAACTTATCACTCCTGAAATTGTGAATTTCATGGCTCGTTTTGGTCGAGGCTTGATATGTACTCCAATGACCGCTGAACGTTGTGATGAATTAGATCTCAAACCGATGCAGCAGCAGAATACGGCCTTGCATCAAACTGCATTTACCATATCTATTGACTTAGTTGGTTTTGGTTGTTCTACAGGTATTTCGGCTTACGACCGTTCTACAGGCATACGTAAATTGACCGATAACAGTATCAAACCTACAGATTATGCACGACCTGGCCATATTTTTCCTCTTATAGCTAAGGATGGTGGTGTTTTACGACGTGCTGGACATACAGAAGCCGCTGTAGATGTTGGCCGTTTGGCAGGTTTATATCCGGCTGGAGTATTGGTTGAGATCCTAAATGATGACGGTTCCATGGCAAGACTTCCTGATCTGTATAGTATTGCCAAACAACATGATCTTAAAATTATATCTATTGAGGATCTGATCAAGTATAGGTTACACAATGAGACCTTAGTTGAGGAAGTGATATCTGTAAAGATGCCAACAGAGTATGGTGACTTTGATATAGTCGCTTTTGAAGATAAAACAACTGGTAAATCATTATTTGCGCTTAGGAAAGGAGATTGGAAAGACGATGAGCCAGTTCTAGTTAGGGTGCACTCATCGTGTGTTACAGGAGACATTCTTGGATCACTTCGATGTGATTGCGGTCCTCAGTTACATGCGGCAATGAAAAAAGTACACGAAGAGGGTCAGGGTGTTGTGCTTTATATACAACAAGAAGGTCGTGGCATTGGCTTCATGAATAAATTAAAAGCTTATAAATTACAAGAAGAGGGAAGAGACACAGTTGAAGCAAATGTTGAGTTAGGTTTTAAAGCTGATCAAAGAGATTATGGTATTGGTGCTCAGGTTTTACGTTCATTAGGTATCAGAAAGCTTCGATTGATGACCAATAATCCTAAGAAACGTATCGGACTTATCGGATATGGTTTGGAGATTGTTGAAAATGTTCCTTTGGAGATTGAAGCAAATCAACACAATGAAATGTATTTGAAAACAAAGCGTGATAAGCTAGGCCACTTTATATTTCAAAACGGTCTGAAATAATCGACACCTTTGTCAACCTTTTTTACTTGTCGTAGTTTATATTCAAAACACGGCGAATGAAGGCGTATTTAATAGATAGAACTCAACGATTACCTATTTCACTTGAAGAAGCATGGGATTTTTTCTCGTCCCCTAAAAACTTAGCAGAGATAACACCTGATCACCTAGGATTTAATATTCTTTCAGGGGCTGATACTGATATGTACCCTGGCCAGATAATAGAATATACCGTTAAACCAGTCTTAGGAATTCCAATGTACTGGATGACAGAGATAAAAAATGTTGCTTATCAATCATTTTTTATTGATGAGCAACGATATGGGCCATATGCGCTATGGCATCATAAACATTTTTTTAAAGAGATCGATGGGGGTGTTGAAATGCGAGATATTGTTCATTATAAAATACCTCTTGGACCTTTAGGAAGGATCGCACACACGCTATTTGTACGTCGTCAACTTCAACAAATTTTTGATTACCGCTTTGAAATATTGGAGAAAAAGTTCGGTATTTACTAGCCGAACAAACTAGATAAAGTATTGTAAGATTTTGAGTATTTACCCCCAAAAGGGTATTGTAGGGAACTGATATGAGCAGGTCAGTTCCCTTTTTTTATTTAGACAATGATTGAATAGCCTTATGGTGATGTCTTTGATGAAAAATCATAAAATCCAAGGTCAGATCCATATTGATCCGGCCCAAGAAAGGATGTTTGAAAATCGCCTTTTTAAGGGTCGCTTTATCAAGTT
>CAXQBA010000278.1:0-8241 GCA_964221885.1 Luminiphilus sp.
AGGACGACTACAAAAACCGCATGAGTTGCAATCCCAAATATCATTATGTAGGGATGATCTGTTAAATAGTGCCATCCCATTTTCAGCCGAGAAAGTGTTGATCCCACATCGATCTTCCGCTCAATGATGGGTTTATATTTTAATAAAATAATGATCAAAAGGGCGACAAAGTACGTAGCTGCATCCATCAAAAATATATCTCTCAACGAAACAGGTTCAAATTGTATATCCAAACTTCCGATCTGTAAACCACCACCTAGGAGCAAGGCTGCAATAGCACCGGCTGAAGCAGATGCCAATTGACTCTGCACCTCGATATAGCTTGCAATCTTACTGTAGTATTTCTTTTCGGTGATTTCTTGCATAAACGCATAGAAGCAGGGATAATGCAAGTTGTAGTTCCAGAATGTCAGCGCAAAAACAGTAGCCGCCAAGTATGAAATATCAAAAAGCTCAAAGGTAATAGCAAAAGAAACACCTAAAATCAATAGTCCATTCACGGAATTCAAGATCAAAAAGATCTTCTTACGATTGTATTTATCAATGAGCGTGCCACCATAGGGCGACCAGAATACACTGATGATCGTAACAATAGCATACATTGCTGTGAACATATTTGATATACCCTGTTGAGCAAAATACATTGGAATAGATATCATACTGATACCTTGGGCCACTCCAGATATAAAGTTAGCAGCAAGTAAACTTCGTATAGCTGATTTATTAATCACGTATTAGTAATAGAAATGCTAACAAATAGTTCTCAAAAGGGCAGGCAACTTATTAATTTCGGAAAAAAAAGAATCAGTCCGATACAAAAAGCCCCAATGGAAACGACGAGGACAGCTGCGGCAGCGATATCTTTTACTTTTGCTATTTGTGGATCTTGTTCTGGGTGGACTTTATCACAAAGATACTCGATAGCTGAATTGAATGCTTCTGCACCAACCACCGTTGAATAGCACAATATGACAATACACCACTCTATTAGATCTAGCTGAACATAAAATCCAAAGAGGGTGACCGATAGAATAAAAAATAGGTGTATTTTAGCATGGGTGTGATGCATAAATAAATCAAACAAGCCCGCGAAGGCGTGGCTAAAACTTCGAAACCTATCGAACAAGAAGCGTCGCATTACATGGATATTTTAATATGAAGCAATCTAAAAGTACTAATATATGTAAGGATATTCACTCCTTTGAAGAAATTCTGGAGCGTTATCCATGTATCGATACCGATGATGGAATATATCAATCATCCGAAGGGCTTCAATTAAACCTCCATCAAGTTGAAATACATCAACAATTTGACAAAGGGCATCTTCGCTATTATTTTGAAGCGGGACATCATCTCGAACATGACAATTTAGTTCCTGTCGAAGCATCATTCATAGTCAAAAAACCACCCTATCATCAATACTACTGGTTTACACCTGTTACACAAAGTGATGATGAGATAGATATAATGTCTTTACCAGACCAACAAAAAGACAGTGTGGTATTACAGTTACTTTCTGTGATCACATTTCTTCACAACAAAGGATATTATTTAAGTACAACAGATCCATCATCGTTCCAAATTGAACTGAATTATGGTTCGATTCACTTACATGTACGTGACTACCATTCAAACACACCATTGGATCTAGCAATGGATTATGCTATGATATCCCCAGAACAACTCAATATGACACAAATAACTGATACCAGAACTGATTTCTGGATTTTAGGTGTTTATATGTTCTGGCTTTACACGGGTCAATATCCGTTCGGATCTAGAAATCAGAAAACGACCAACCAACAAATTGCTGACCGAATAAGAAACGGTACGATCAGCACCCATTTAGATTCTGTTAAAGAACCATTTAGATCGATCATTTCACGTTGTCTTTCCGTTATACCATCAGATCGTTGGGAACATATCTCTGATATTTCAACTTATTACAAAAATCATATCATAGATCACTCCATCGATCAGGAAAAAAAACATTCACAGACAAAACGCATTCGAAGCTTTCGTAAAAAAAGCAAACCAGTCAACATAAGTTTTGTTATATTTTGGCTTTTATTGGCAATATTTTTGGGGTATGTTCTGAACCAAATGACATGATGAAACAACTCGCTATATTATTTATTTGTTTGGCATGTAGTACTATTGTTAAGGCTCAGCAGTCTTCACAATATAGTTTACATGCCTACAACCCCTACTTTTTGAACGATGCCTTCAATGGTATTCGTAACGAGATCGACCTGACCGCTGGTTTCAGAAAACAATGGGTTGGTCTTAATGGTAGTCCACTACAATTCTATTTTTCATCGCACATGTCCTTGAATAATATTAACAGTGGTATCGGTCTTGCTGCCGAATATGACCAGATCGGCACATTCACTCATATCAATACAAAACTCACCTACTCATACATTTTTAAAATAAACCAAGTCAAGTTATCCATAGGACCTGGTTTACGTATCAACACCTCCTTCATCAATGGAGAAGGAATTATTACGCCTACAGGTAATTATGAAAACCCAATCGATCATAATGACCCCATTTTACCAACTGGTTTACGATCCAATACCTCTTTTGGTATCAATGGCTCAATCTACGTCTATCACGAAATGTTTGAATCGGGTGTCAGTGTGATCAACATCAATAATCCTTCTATCGACCTCAGTCCATCTTTTCAATTTCAGAATGGTCGATACATCCATGCGAATCTTTTATTCAAGATCCCTATCACGGATGAGATCAAAATCAAACCAAGTGTATTTTTCCGATCGGACCTCATCCAATCTCAGATCGATTTTATCACCCGGGCATCTTATCAAGATCGTTTTGAGTTTGGCATTGGCTTCCGGGGCTACACCACCCCCTCAGTAGATGCCGTTATCATCATGGCAGGTATGCAGATCACGGACCAACTGATGTGTGCATATGCCTACGACATCTCCGTAGGTGCATTGCAGGGATTCAATTCGGGATCCCATGAATTGGTCATAAGGTATCGGATCGATAACAAACTGTTCAAACCCCTCCCACACAAGATCATTTACAATACGAGGTACTTCTGATTTATTTGGCTTGTTATCAAGCTGGCCTTTTAAAAATTCGGTTTAAAAATATTTTAACAAAATCTGAGGTAATGAATAATATATTTTTGCCATTATCGTTACTATTGTATTGTTGTCGAAAAAGACGTTTTTTTCTAGCCAATAAGAAATGTTCCTTTTTTTTGAATAATAATATTTAAAACCTATATTTACGGTCGCCTTTTCCGAATTTTGGTTTGGTAAAATTTTAAACACAATAACGATTTAACTCGGGTGCGAAACATGAAAAAACAGAATTTAGCCATTTTATTCATCGCCGTATTGTTTGCTTCTTGTGCAAAAGTAGATAGCGGTCAGCTCACGGGTGTATTAGACAGACCATCATGGAACCCCATTAACCCATATGGAATGCAATACATACCATCAGGTACGCTTCACATCGGTCCTAGTGATCAAGATGTGAATCATGCATTAGTTCAACGTCCAAAACAAGTATCTATTCAAGGATTCTTCATGGATGACACAGAAATAACAAACAATGAATACCGTCAGTTTGTAAACTGGGTACGAGACTCGATCGCTCACATTCAAATGGGCCATACCGTCGAATATCAAAATGGTTTTCAAGGTGTTGATTGGGAACAAGAACTAAGTTGGGCACCAGGTGGTGAGCTTGACGGCATGTTCTACCAAGGCGACGAGCAGTTTGGTGCCAAGAGAAATTTAGACATCAGACAATTGGTATTTGACTACCAATGGTATGACTGGCGCTCTGCAGCTAGAGATTTCTCATGGTCTGATGACTTCAACCGCGCATCTAAAGAAAAACACAACCGTTCTGACTATATCAAAAAAGATGCAACTCGCATCTATCCAGATACACTCGTTTGGGTCCGTGACTTTTCATATTCATACAACGAGCCTATGACCAGAAATTATTTCTGGCATCCAGCTTTTGATGATTATCCAGTAGTTGGTATTGCTTGGTTACAAGCGAATGCATTCTGTTACTGGAGAACAAATCTTTGGAATGGCCTTGAAGAGTTGAGTACAGAAGATTTCAGATTACCAACAGAACATGAGTGGGAATATGCAGCACGTGGCGGTCACGATCTTGCTCCGTACCCATGGGGTGGTTACTATGTACGTAACGCTAAGGGTTGTCTTTTAGCTAACTTTAAGCCTGGTCGTGGTGATTATCCTGCTGATGGTGGTATGTACACTGTAAAGGCAGATGGTTACTTCCCGAATGATTATGGTCTATTCAATATGTCTGGGAATGTTGCTGAATGGACTTCATCTGCATTCTTTGAGAATTCATACTCATTCATTCACGATCTTCAGCCAGATATTCGCTTTGACGCTAAAGCAGAAGATCCAACTGCATGGAAAAGAAAAGTGATCCGTGGTGGATCATGGAAAGATATAATGTACTACATCCAAACAGGTACAAGACACTGGGAGTTTCAAGATACTACGAAATCATATATTGGTTTCAGATGTGTACTAACATTCCTAGGACGTTCTTTGAATGATTACAGATAAAAAAGAATGGCGCCTAATTCTATTAGTGCGTCATTTTCCTTTAGCCATCAACATGACTAAACATATTCCTGCTTTGTGAAAGACAGGTTTTAAATAAAAAATTATAGCCTTAAGCTCAAACATTTACCCTTTATTATTATTAAATTCTTTTTTTTAAACATTCGAAATTATGAGTAGTTTTATTCATTCAGCTAAGTTCGCTTATATCAAGAACTTAATCATTGGTATTGGTGCATCTGTTGTACTAATTGGTGCATTATTCAAAATTCAATCTTGGCCTTTTGCAGGTGAAATGTTAACAGTAGGTCTTTTGACTGAAGCTGGTCTTTTCATGATGTTAGGTCTTTTACCTCCACACAAAGAGTATTATTGGGAGAAACTATATCCAGGTTTAGATGACCACGATGCATTGATGAGCCCTATTACTGAGGCTATTGATTCATCAGGACCATCTGCACAGGAGCAAAACGCAGCTTTATTAGAGGCAGTGAACGGTATGAAAAATGCTGTATCTCCATTAGAAAATCAGCAAACGCAAATGGTTAGTGAATTGCAGTCTATGTCTAAAACAATGAAGAGTCTTGACGTTTTCGCTGGAGTTGACTTCAACGACGTAGGCGAATTAACGAAAGGAACTGGTAAATTTGTTTCTATTCTTAATGAAGCTATACAAGCAGTTGTTGATTCATCTGATGACGTTAAAGTTTATCGCGATGAGTTAAGCAAGTTGAATGGTAATTTAACAAGCATGAACGATCTTTATGGTGGTTTGATTACAGCTATGGATGATGTTAAATCAGCTGCTGAATCAACTGAAGATATCAAAGTCTACAGAGAGCGTTTAGCTGAAATGAATGGCAACCTTGCAAGTATCAATAAAGTATACGGTGGCATGCTAGCTGCTATGAAAGGATAATTAGCCTTTCAGGTCAATTTATTTTTTAACCATAAAAAATTAAATACGCATGTCAATTCCTAAGGAACCAAGACAGCTGATGATCAACCTGATGTATCTGGTTTTGACAGCTATGTTAGCGTTGAACGTATCAGCCGAGATTATCAATGCATTCTTCATGATCGATAAAGGTATCAAACACAGTAATGAAATTGTGGATCATGGTGTCAAATCGACGATTGATGGAATGCAGGCTGTTGCTGAGAAAAAAGTACATTTACAACCATTGGTTGATGCAGCAAAGCAAGTACCTTCAATGATCGAAGATCTAAATTCTTACATAGATTCTCTTCGTTTTTTGATCACCTACGAATCCGGAGGTGTATATGTAACTGAAGCTGCTGCTCAAAAATGGGAAGATAAAGGTTATCTCGGTAGCGAAGGTAAACTTCATATGACTGAAGATGAGAAAATGGTTGGTAAACCATCTGGTAAGAAAGATAAGGATACGCCACAACGTGTGATCGTTGAACAAGGTCGTGGAGAAATCTTAAAAGCCAAAATTCTAGAGACTAGAAAATATTTATTAGCCATTGTTGATTCAATACAGCATACTGAAATCGAAGGTGTAATGATCGATTCTGCTGAGATTGCTAGTCTTAAGAGTGATTTACTTTTAGAAGGTCCAAATGATGAAGAATGGGCTGCCGCTGGAAAACCTAGTTGGTCAGCGCACATTTTCGGATATATGCCCGTAGCAGCTTGTTATCCTCTTTTCAGAAAGTATCAAAATGATTCGAAGTCGTCTGCGGCTCAGATCGTTAACTTCCTTTCTGGTCAGATGGGTAAAAAAGAGCTTGTTTATGACAACTTCGATGTATTCTCATCTTCACCAAAACCTTACATTTTACTAGGTGAAACATTTGAAACTGAAATTGCACTTGGTGCCTTTTCATCTCAAGCAGAATTCTCCGTACGTGTAGGTGGATCTAATTTAAAGATCGAAGAAGGTAAAGCGAAATACACTACAAAACCAACATCTATTGGTGAGAAAACTTATTCCGCTCAGATCACGGTAAAGAATCCGTTGACGGGTAAGGAAGAAACGTTTACAAAAGACTTCAAATATGAGGTGGGTCAACCATCTGTGAACGTATCACCGGATAAGATGAATGTATTCTACATAGGTGTACCAAATCCAGTTACTGTTGCTGCGGCAGGTATTCCTACCTCTGCTGTAAAAGTATCTATGGTTGGTGGTGATATGAAGAAAACATCTGGAACAGGTTATGATGTAACGTGTAAAAAACAAGGTAAAGCTACCATTACTGTAAAAGATACGAAGAACGGTAAGAGCTTCCCTTTTGAATTCAGAGTCAAGAAAATTCCAGATCCGAAAGTAACCATCGCTGGTAAAACAGATGGTATTGTTAAGTCAGGTACTTTCAGAGCTCAGAAAGGTTTAATTCCAATTCTTGAGAACTTTGATTTCGAAGCACGTTGTAACATTCAGTCATACACTATGTATTACACGAAGAAACGTGCCGATCCAATCCCTGTAAAAGGAGAAGGTGGTCGTTTCTCAGGTCAAGCTTTATCTCTTATTCGTCAAGCAAAACCTGGTGATACCTATCAGTTTTACGAAGTAAAAGCTAGATGTCCTGGTGATAAGGCTGGACGTAAAGTTAACCCGTTAAGCTTCCAGATCAAATAAAATCTAATTATGCTATACTAGGAGTTGATTCTTAATCGTTTAAATACTTGAATCAACTCCTACTTTTTCAAATTGTCAAAAATGAAAGCCTACATTTATCTATTTACATGTGCGTTTCTTCTCATTGCCGGAATGGCTAATGCGCAAGATGATACGAATGTAACCGAATCAGGAAATACGGTTGAAAAGCCTCCTAGAAATAATTTCTATGATCGATACATTTACACGGAAAAGCGCGTATTAGAATATCCGTACATCCACGAGAAAGATGTTTTCTTTGAACGTATGATTTGGCGTGAGATTGATATTCGCGAGAAATTCAATCACCGTTTCAAAAATGAAAACGACGGTCAGTCATTTATTGAATTACTATTAGCTGCAGCCAAGAAAGGAGATGTTTCTTTGTATACGGTTGAGGATGATAGGTTTACAAACCGTATGACAGAGGAGGAAACATCTACAATTGGTGTATCTTTTGACACGGTATTCATTTTTGATCCAGACACATATGAAGAAAAAGCTCAGGTAGTTGAGAACGTACTCGATCCTACTGATATCAAAAGATACCGAATTAAGGAAGTATGGTTCTTTGACGAAGAACGTTCAGAACTCAAGTGTAGAATTTTGGGAATAGCTCCTATTCAGGATAGATTAGACCAGGATGGTAATGTGATCAACTCAGGTCCTATGTTCTGGTTGTATTATCCTGAAGCAAGAGAAGTGCTAGCTCGTTTTGAGTCTTTCAACTATTTTAATGATGCGCAGCGTTTTACTTGGGAAGATGTATTTGAAGCTCGATTGTTTCATAGTTACATCACCAAAGAGAACAACGTGTATAACCGTCGTGTAAAGGATTACAAAAAAAATCCAATCGATGTGTTGCTAGAATCTGATAAATTAAAACAACAAATATTTCACACAGAACACGACCTGTGGACCTATTGATGGAATGTTTAAAAAATATAAAAGCGCTTTGAGTTGAAAGCGCTTTTTTTATTAGTTATTTCCTGTTCTTTTATTACCAGTTAATTTTA
>CAXQBA010000279.1:0-3615 GCA_964221885.1 Luminiphilus sp.
CCTACACGACGCTCTTCCGATCTCAAAGTCCAAAAACTATACCTCTTTTAATAAAAATCTAATTAAAAAGTTTTGCAAGTTGTGTTGTAAGTCTCCTATTGTGTGGCTTATTATCTTTATGGCACAATAAAATGTTAAGTTTTTTAGGATTCGGCAAAAAAAACAATTAAAAGTGAACTTTTACTTAAAATACTATTAAATTTAGCATTCAATTTAAATATTCTTCCTTATGAAAAAACTATTGACATTATTCTTGACAAGTACATTTGTGTACGCATTTGCTCAAGTACCCCAAAAGCCTTTAGTAGAACATTTTACTCAGGCGTCTTGTGGTCCTTGTGCCTCTCAAAATCCAACACTAAAAGCAACATTAGATGCTTTTGGAACAGCAAATTATGTAAAGGTAACTCATCAAGTTTCTTGGCCGGGTGTTGACCCAATGAATGCCGCATACCCTGCAGGTCCAAATGATCGTCGTAATTATTATGGTGTATCAGGTGTTCCTGATGCTTCATTAAATGGTGGGGCTACCAACTCACCAAATACTGCTGTAACTTCAAGTTTACTTGCGTCAGCAGCTGCCCAAACCACTCCCTATGATATGGAGATCACACAAACATGGAACACAGCATCTAACTTAACAGTAGATGTAGTTATTCGAAACACAACAACAGCAGCAACAGCATTGGCTGATAAATTACACATTGTTATGGTTGAAGATTTTGTCTCATATACCACTCCTCCTGGATCAAATGGCGAGACTGAATTTTACTATGTAATGAGAAACATGTATAATTCTTCTGGTGTCTCGACTACCGCTGGTACAACAATTGGTTCTATTCCAGCGAACGATTCATTAGTTTTTACATTTACGTTAAAAGCTATTCCGAGTTATATTCGCGATTTAAATCAAGTTAGCTTTGCTGCCTTTTTACAGAACAACGCTACAAAAACTGTACATCAATCTGCTAAGTCTATGGCTGGTGGTTTTCCAGGTTTGCTAAATGTAGCAGCTGCATCAAGTTCAACTGCTGGTTCAGGATTCTGCGATTATTCTTTTACTCCGGGTGTTTCTTTCACAAATAATGGTTCAGATCCTATTACAACAGTTACAGCTGAATATAGTATTGATGGTGGTACACCTGTTTCTCAAACATTCAATGGTTCTTTAAGTATGGGTCAGTCAACAACGATTGCATTCCCAGCAACTACCTTGAATCCTGGTACTTCAGTGGTAAGTTATTCGATCACTGATGTTAATAATGGTGGAACGGCTTCATCTCCTGCAGCTTTGGCTATCGCTGATGAAGTATTTAATAAATTAAGTGCAACAGGTTCTGCTACACCAGTCGCAGAAGGTATGGAGTCTTCAACGTTGATCTCTGGTACAGGATACTCTCGTACATTTCCAACGGGTCTTTTTGATGCAGGAAGTGTAGCTGAAAGCTCATTCAGTATTTTAGATGGTCCTACGTACAACTATGGTGCAATTGGTGGATTCGCTCAATCGAATCGTAGTGTTCGTTTCAGATTCTACAATATCACATCAGGTTCTATGAGCATAGTCATGGACAAAGTGAACTTTACTACAGGTTCTCAATTAACATTCAGCCATGCTTACCGTCAGTATCAAGCTGAAAATGATCGTTTAGAAGTACAAGTTTCAACGGACTGCGGTATTACATGGACAACTGTATTTAATGAGGCAGGTGTTACATTATCTACGTTACCGGCAAGTACAACATCTTATGTTCCTGGACCAGCTTCTGATTGGAGAGGGAATACGGTTGATCTATCTGCATATGATAATACAAACGATGTGGTTATACGTTTTAGAGGTACTTCAGCCTATGGTAATAACCTCTTCCTAGATGATATCAATATGTCACAAGCAACTAGTGTCAAAGAAGTATCAAATGATCTAGCAACTGTAGAAGTCATGCCTAATCCTACATCCGATGTATTGAATGTAGTAATGGAAAATACAAACTTCAATAACTACACATTGACTGTAACAAATGCTCTTGGTCAGGTTGTCAAGTCATTCACAACTTCGAATGAAATGACAAGAACGATTGATGTTTCTGACCTTAATGCAGGAATTTATAATGTAAATATTGCAACTGAAAATAATGTGATCTCAAGAAGATTCGTTGTTAGCAAATAATTGTTGTAATGTTCTTTTTTAAACAAGGACTGGGTAGGCTCAGTCCTTGTTTTTTGTTAAAATAAATCATTCTTTATACAGTAATTGAATTATAAAACGTTTCAATAAAAAAATAAATACAATGAAACAGATTTCACTTTTCTTATTATTCTTCGCAATTACTTTTTCGGCATGCGATACGACGAAAGACAATGGAGTTACAGTATCCCTTTCTGAGACTTCATTCAATAAAATGGGTTTGAAGACTAATCTGATATCAAAAACAATATCCGTTACGAATCCATCAGATGCGGCAGTTGATATCTCATGGGTTTCAAATACAAGCTTACCGAATGGGTGGACGTTGAGTGTGAATTCATCGTCTACGTCTAATGGTACCCTAAATATTCCAGCTAATCAATCTGTCGATGTAACCCTTAGTGTAGATCCAAGTTCAATGGCTGGAACAGGTGATGGAACACTTGAATTTTTTGATGGTACAAATGAAGAAGGAACAAAAGTGATTTTTTCATTTACTGTTGAAGCGGTAGAACAACTCTACACGTTAGTTGTACCAGGTAATTTAAATTCGTCCGCTAAAGCTAATAATACGTTTGATCACCACATTTATGTGTACAATCCAAATTCACAGCCAGTCGAATTGAAATGGCGTAAAGTTGAAGGTGCTTCGAATCCAGCACAATGGCAAATTGCTATTTGTACAGATACTGATTGTTATGCACCGTTCGTTTTTTATCAAACAATTACGGTCAACCCAATGGATTCAGTGGACTTTAAATGTACTTTTGATCCCCAATCGACTCTTGGTTCTGGAAGTATAGATGCCTTGTTCTTTATGGAGTCTGATTCTGCAAGCACTCTGCAGTCACGAACAATACTGCATCAAGCAACATAAAATTGAGCTGACTTCGGTCAGCTTTTTTTTTTGCATAGAATACTTTAAAAGTTGAATAATTGAGTCTCAGAATTGCCATAATTTATATTTTATAAACATAATAGGCAATTACGTATTATATTTGCAAGCTAAAACACAAAGTATGCAATCAGGAATGAATTAGAATACGTATTTCGATATAGAAAAGGATTATGAAAAATATCAGAAGGAAGATCATCATGTCTGGCAACTTCTTTTTGACGAACAACGCGATATCTTATCGGAACGGGCTACATCAAAGTTTCTTGAGGGAATTGATACCGTAAAGTTTACTAATGCACTAATTCCTGATTTTAGAACGATCAATGAAAGTTTACAAAATAAAACAGGTTGGGTTGTGTATGCTGTACCTGGTTTGATTGATAATAAACCATTTTTTGAGTTGTTGGCTCAGAAAAAGTTTCCTGCTACAACATGGTTGCGTACATTGGCGCAACTCAAATATATTGAGCAACCTGATATGTTTCACGATGTTTTTGGTCATGTACCTTTACTGAGTGAGCCCTTTTTTGCT
>CAXQBA010000280.1:0-4825 GCA_964221885.1 Luminiphilus sp.
CAAAGATCTCACGTACTTCATCTTTACTCCAATCATTTCGTAGTTCCATAGTCTTATCGATTTGTTTGTTCTAACAAATGTAAATAAAATTCAAATGCTAATATGCTTTTAAAATGAAAATATTAAAACAGTAGTTTTACTAAACTAAAATATCCTTCATGGGGTATTATCGTGATATGATGATGTTGAAATTGATGAGTCTCTTAGAATCTGTCAATTCGATAGATTAGATGAACAATAGCATTACTCCAACACCGAGTGAGACTAAGCCAGCTAGGATTTTATACGGAATAAGTCTATTGTACAATTCGTCGGCTTTTTTTCTGTTCTTCTCTTCGAGTTCGGTTACTACCAACTCTTGAATGATCGGCCAGCCGAGTACTGTTCCGGCTACTAAAAAAGCTACAATGGCCACTATGGCAAGGATAAATTCAATACCATGAACTCTGCCGAGGCTGAATAGTTGAAAAATGGCAAATAAAACAGCGATTGCCCCAATATATCCCTCATATTTTTTTAATTTCGAGATATGCTCCTCAGCGTTTGGAAACTTCGAAATAATGTATGAGGAGGCTGCTACCACACCTAAGAGAATACCGACTAGACAAAATACTATTGACATTGTATTGTTTTTTAATGTGATTCAAATATAAAAATTTAACATGAAAACATATTTAAACGAAGCTAAAAATGTGTACAAACATGCTGCTTTGGAGCCAGATATAGGACTCTGTTGCACAACTACACCAGTTTGGCAATTACCCGGCTTATCGATACCTGGGATAATGCTAGAAATGAATTATGGGTGCGGTTCAACAGTACATCCTAGAGATCTAGTCAATGAACCAACAGTTTTGTATGTAGGTGTTGGTGGCGGTATGGAACTACTGCAATTTGCCTATTTCTCAAGAAGAGAGGGGGCGATCATAGGTATTGATATCGTTGATGAAATGCTGACGGCTTCAGCTAAAAATATGAATGAAGCTCAACAACTTAATGATTGGTTCGATCCATCGTTTATCCATTTAAAAAGAGGTGAGGCCACCCAACTACCTCTTCCGAATGAATATGTTGATGTAGCCGCCCAAAATTGCTTATTCAATATTTTTAAGAAAGAAGAGTTGGATCAAGCACTAACTGAGATGTATAGAGTGTTGAAACCACATGGTAGATTGGTTCTTTCAGATCCAATTTGTGAAACTGAAATCCCTGAAAATCTTCGAAATGATGATCGTTTGAGAGCCTTGTGTCTTACGGGTTGTCTAACATTGAACGACTATATCAAGTCACTAACGGATGTTGGGTTTGGAACAATAGAAATACGTGCAAGAAGGCCCTATAGAATCCTTGATCCAATGCATTACGATACCTCTGAGTCTATTTTTATTGAATCTGTTGAGGTTTGTGCTATCAAAGATCCAATGCCTGAAGATGGTCCTTGTGTCTTCACAGGAAGAACAGCTATTTATTATGGTCAAGAGTCCTTTTTAGATGATCAAAAGGGTCATGTATTAGTGAAAAACCAACCACTTGCTGTCTGTGACAAAACAGCAAATGCTTTAATATCTCTTGGTCGGTCAGATATATATGTTTCACCTTCAACTTTTTTCTATGATGGAGGAGGCTGTTGTTAATATCATAGCGATTATTCCAGCATTGAATGAAGAGCGTTCGATTCATTTTGTGATCAATGAACTTAGACAACAAAAAGAGGTCGATAAAATCATCGTTGTAAATAATGGATCAACAGATCAAACAGCTGATGTTGCTGCGAAAGCAGGTGCTGTTGTCGTCAATGAAAATAGAAGGGGCTACGGTTCAGCTTGTTTACGAGGATTGGAATTTATTAAAGAAGCTAACTGGCAACCTAATATTGTTTTTTTTATTGATGCAGATTATTCTGACTACCCACAAGACTTGCCAGATATTTTAAATCCGATCCTTGACAATCATGCGGATATGGTGATTGGATCTCGTTTACTAGGTGATGAAACACGAACTGGATTAACACCACAACAACGTGTAGGAAATTGGGTGGCAACTCGCATAATCAAGTGGAAGTGGGGTGTTACTTTTACAGATTTAGGGCCGTTCAGAGCCATTCGTTATTCACAATTACTTTCTATAAATATGCAAGATGAATCCTATGGTTGGACTGTGGAAATGCAATTAAAAGCGATCAAACATAAATTACGAGTTATTGAAGTGCCAGTCAGATACAGAGAACGTATTGGGTCTTCTAAAATTTCAGGTACACTGAAAGGGTCCGTCCTTGCTGGATTTAGAATTATGAACATCTTACTTAAATATGGATAAATGGATCTTGCATTAAATATATTGTGTCTTATATCAATAGGTGTAATATTCTTATTCAGTTGTCATCAACTTTATATGGCTCTACTAGTAAGATCTATTAAGGATAGTGCATCTAATATTGACAAGGATTACCTCATGGATCGAACTGTAACGATTCAATTACCCATTTTTAACGAGAAATATGTTATTAAGGATTTGCTTGAAGCTGTTACCAAGATACGCTACCCAAAAGAACTACTTGAAATACAGGTGTTGGATGATTCGACGGATGAAACGGTCGAAATGCTAGAGATGATGATCCATGAATATCAATGTTTAGGATTCAATATTAAACATATTCATAGGTCAAATAGACTAGGCTTTAAAGCAGGCGCACTCAGAGAGGGGACTCAAATCTGTGAGGGTGATTTTATTGCGATTTTTGATGCAGATTTTGTGCCGTCACCTTGTTTTTTAGAGAAAACATTACCGTATTTCTCGGATGTAAAGGTTGGTATGGTCCAAAGTAGATGGGGACATTTAAATTCCTCACATTCTATTCTCACTAAAATTCAAGCCTTTATGCTAGATGGTCATTTTGTTGTCGAACAATTTGCTAGAAATATTGGTGGATATACGATGAACTTTAATGGAACAGCAGGTGTTTGGCGAAAAGACTGTTTAAATGATGCAGGTGGTTGGCATGATGATACATTGACGGAAGATCTAGATCTAAGTTATCGTGCTCAATTAAAAGGTTGGCAATTTAAATATTTGGTAGATTATAAGACACCTGCTCAATTACCGATGGCAATGAGTGCAGTAAGGTCTCAACAATACAGGTGGACCAAAGGTGCTGCCGAATGTGCTTCAAAGTTAATTTTTTCTGTATTTAGATCCACGACCTTGACAATTTCCCAAAAGATCATGTCGATGTTTCATCTCATGAACAGTGGTGTTTTTATGGTCATCATTACTTTTCTAGTATCCTCAATGATATTAACTCTGACACATAGTGATCTATCTATATTTCACAATGAAATTGTTATTGGTATTAGTATTACGAATGTCAGTATGTTATTTGTGTTTTTTTATGTTGCCTTTATTAAGGACAGTGGATGGACATTGAATAAAATGATTTCTTTCTTACCGTACTTTTTATTCTTCCTAGCATTTTCTTTAGGATTTGCCTTGCATAATGCTGTAGCTGCTTTTCATGGTTATATTCGTTTTAAAACTCCTTTTGTACGTACACCTAAATCCGATCTTAAACAATCTAAATCATTCTTTTCATCTGTTTATGTATCTAAAGCAATCAATGGATTTTTTGTAGGAGAAGTAGTTATATGGTTGTTGTTGACCATAAGTATTTGTGTTGGCATATATCAAGGTACGTATGAATTTTTGATCTTTCATTTTTTAGCTTGGATTGGCTATGCAGCCATGATTTTATTTACAATAATTCATTCACGTATCTTAAAATCCACGAATCAAAAGGTTGATGGTATACGTTCAAATGAAAAATTTATTCTCAAAAAAGAGTGGGTGGATCCAACATTTCAGGATAATTTCTAGGTTGTTGAACAGTTGGTTTATTTCCAATGTATCGTCGTCCACGTAGACGTTCAACGGTGTGATATCCTAATTGTATTTGTTGAGTTGCATCAACAAGTTTTTTCATCTCATCGGGAGATCCCTCAAGCCAGATATTTAAATGTTCGTCCCTTAATATCAAAGGCATTCGTGGTGCAGGTAGGACCGGATTATTATGGATATAAGACATGGTCTGATTTGCTTTACAAGTTACGATACTACAAGTTTTCCAATCTGAGGATGTGCTTGACGAATACCATGTTGAACCAATTGCAGCCACAAATAACATTTCTTGATTTATTGAATAAATGTAGTGTGCGATCTTTTGACCATTTTTATGATGGTGTTCATAGAATCCATCAAGCGGAATGATCAGACGATTTGAATGAGCTGCATCCCGAAATGATGGTTTTTCAAAAACTGTCTCAATCCGAGCATTGAGGGTTTTATTCTGAATAAAATCTGCTTTGGTTTGATCTTTCACCCAATGAGGAATTAACCCCCATTGATGTGTTGTCAAACGCCATTTTTTTTCATATGCCGAAAGGGTTTGAAGATTCGGATGATCAAACCCATTACTATGAAAAAGATCTCTCATTTCTAATTGATCGATCTCATTAGCCAGTATTTCAGAGGAAATAGTGGACTCTCTGAGACGATTCAGTATCGTTGGCATTTTTTTCTTTAATTGAGAGATGTCAAAACACATATTTAAGCCTTAAATATTCATGGTACCCTTAAAAAAAGTAATGGCCTTTCCAGCAATTTCAACCCGATCGGATTGGTCCCTACATAGGAGTTGACCACCTCGATCAGACAATTGTTTTGCATGTAGGATTGCTTTATCTAATTGATGACTCCAATAGGGAACTAGTGTGCAGTGAGAGGAACCTGTGACTGGGTCCTCAAGTATGGTTGATTGTGGTGTAAAAAATCG
>CAXQBA010000281.1:0-2043 GCA_964221885.1 Luminiphilus sp.
AATAGTGGTTTTGCCCGCTCACGATCAGCTATTTTTTGCTGACTGAACACACTACTAATCACTCCAAAAAAGCAGCAAATTACAAGACAGAATAATCGGTTACAGATCATTAATTGATAAGATATCGAATCGTTAAGGCTACTTCGTCAAACCAAGGACCAAAATATTCAATAAAATTAAAACTTGGTTTATAGTCCAACGATAAGGCCAGTGGAATATCATCAAATACATATTCCAAACCAACTATAGCATCAATTCCAATTAAAAAATGGAGACGATCTTCAATAAAATACGTGTTTGAGCCTGAACCTGACCATAAACCTACATGAGCACCACCTCCAACAAACCAACTTAAGCCCATTAACCCATTAAAATCTCTTTGGTACTCGACCAAGGCCGTTAGGTTTGAACCAAACTGATTATTAATAAAACCATTAAGGCGAAGGCTTCCTATAAACTCAATGTATAAATCTGAGCGTAGATTTTTTTTGTATGAAATACCAGACAAAGGGCCTAAACGAAGGCCTATCGAGGAATTGTACTCCTGTGCTTTAGAAAAAGAAACCATTGACATAAAGACCATTACTGATAAAAAATACTTCATTCTTATTTATTTTTTTTTCAAAGATACAAATCGACATCAAAAGCTCAACTTGAATCTAAGGAAAAAGACCTGTAGTGGACTTTTGAATTCATTATTCTCCATACCTAACGCAATTTGAGACACAAACGATATATCCCAATTCTCATTTATTAAATATTGAAATGAGGGTGATACAAAAAGTGAATGACTTTCACCGGGACTATAAAGAGCATTTATAGATAGAGAAATGATTTCTTTGATCGGTTGCATATATCCAACTAGTAGCGTATACCGATATGGATATAACATCCTTGCTGTAGGCTGAATAGCAAAAATACTTGATGAACTTAATGAAGTAACCCCTAAATGATTATACAAAAAGCCAACTGAAACCAACCCATTATTATCCAACATATAATCCCAGCTCAATGTGCCAACGAATTGATGTCTACTGTTAGCTGTATCCGTGTAATTGATAAAGTAGGACATCTCTCCTTTACATCCATTATTACCAAAGTACGTTGACCACCCTAAGCCCAGCACTATGTCCTGGTGTAAGACACCTGAAATGACCTGAAAATCAGTATTCCACTTATTAAAGCGCCAAATACTACCCATACTGATATAATCGATATCCGTGAAGAGCCTAGCAGCAAATTCAATACTCCCGGTAGGTCCTGTCGCATATTGAACACGCAAAGCATCTGAGCCAGGACGTTCCTCATAATCAAAATCTGTAAAGGAGTACGTGTTAAAGATATCATTGGGATTCCAGATTGTATTAATACCCCAATTAATTCGCTGTCTACCTAGCGTGATATCCCATTTACCCTTGGAAAAATGTACATAGAATCGATCTATAGTACTGTGTATGACAGCTTGTTCTGAATCTAAAACTAACCATGACAAATAATCGTCATAACCATTAGCTGAACGATTCGACTGTTTAATGAATTGACCAAAATTTGGAAATGACTTTACGTATTCTCCAAAGAAAAAGCGATTTCTTACATCTAACTTTACGGTTACAACTTCGCTGATGAATGAAGACAACTCAAGTCTATTGTGAAATAGATTATTTTGTAAACTGACAACTTGTGGTGTATGAATCAAGAAAACAGATGGCATATATTTCACATACCCTTTAAAATCAAAATGATCTTTCCAAAACGATTCTTTATTCGTTTGTGACCATGAAATATCACCTAAAAATAATAGGCAAATTAGAAAATACTTATTTAGTTTCATCCTTGATGATCTTTCCGTCCTCCAAACTTACAACTCGCCTAGCCCTGTCTATAACACGTTGATCATGGGTTGAAAAGATAAATGTCATATCCTCCTTAGTATTCAGATCGGCCATGATATCCAGCAAGTCTGATGTAGAGGTAGAATCCAGATTAGCTGTTGGTTCATCTGCGAGTATGAAACTGGGTTTTGAGGCTAGTGCTCTAGCTACA
>CAXQBA010000282.1:0-5127 GCA_964221885.1 Luminiphilus sp.
CGATCTGTAAGATCAAAGCTGAGGAAAGATCGGATGGTATGATCAATACTGTTACGATAAAAATCGGTACTAAGAGTTCATGTATTGATACCTCTTTACTCTGCATGATGGACAAGGTCCTCGCAACGTACATGATCAATGCTATTTTTGCAAAATCTGAAGTTTGAAAGGTGATACCTATAAAAGGCACACGTATCCATCTAGTTGCATGATTGTACGTTACGCCATTCATGTACGTATACAATAGTAACAGTATGGACAAGACAAGGAATATGACCGAAAGCTTGGATAATTTTGAAAAGTTAAGACGGTGGAAGATAAACACAACACCAACTGCAACCATCAAAAGAATAATATGCTTTAACAGAAAATCCTCTGGTGAAGCTCCATATCGCATAGCCAAAGCATGAGAGGAACTATATACCGTCAGTACTGATGTTAAACCAAGAAATGCTATGACAGCCCAGATAACCTTATCCCCTTTCAAGAGAAACTTTAGTCGAAGTGATATGTCTTTTAGTTGCTCCACGTTTAATTCATATTTGTTTGATCAGAGGTATTAGAGCCTTCTGATCTGTTAAGTGTTATTTGGAAAGTATGAGAAATACCTTCCTCCATGATCTTTTTTTGTTGAAGTAAAACATCTCTGAATTGCTCACCTCGATCGATATAATTTTTAAACAGGTCAAAACTAGCGCATGCCGGTGATAACAGTACCACATCACCTGGTTCAGCATATAAACTGGATACCTTAATGGCTTCTTGAACCGAAAGTGTTTCTATTATAATCGGTTGAATAGATTCGAAGTGACTTTTGATCTTTTCATTCTTCTTACCTAAACAAACAATAGCCCTGACACGATCTTGAACCAATGAGTCAAGAGGCGAATAATCATTTCCTTTATCAACACCACCGACGATCCATACTATCGGTTTTTCCATAGCATCTAATGCATACAATACCGCATCCACATTGGTGGCTTTACTATCATTGATGTATTCCACATCGTTAATGAAACAGATATGCTCTAATCGATGAGGATCATTAATGAAAGAGGTCAATCCTTTTTGTATCGTTGAATCAGTTAATCCGAGTTGTTGACACGCAAGAATAGCACAATGTATATTGAACAGATTATGCTTACCCTTTAGGGGCAGTTCACCTTGTGAAATTGAAATCGCAGCTTTTTGAAAATGTACCATGCCTGAATCTGCGGCAACATCAAAATCAACAGCAATCAATCTATCATGGAAATCAGACGTATCTATTGAATCAAATTTATTGGTAATATTGCTGTCACTAATATTGTATATGCAAGTACCTCCATTATGAATATTTTTGATCATTTTGAATTTGGCATCTACATAATTACTCAATTCATAATTGTATCTGTCTAAATGATCAGGAGTGATATTCAAGATTAAACCAACTTCAGGTTGAAAGGATGTTATACCCTCTAACTGAAAACTACTCATCTCAACAACATAAAGATCATGTTCCTTTTCTGCTACCTGTCGAGCTAAACTAAACCCGATATTTCCTGCAAGGCCAACATTCATTCCCGCTTGATGAAGGACATGATAAATAAGTTTTGTAGTTGTGGTTTTACCATTACTACCTGTAATTGCGATGAATCTAGCATCACTATATCGATATGCAAACTCGATCTCATCGATCACTTCAATTTCTTTGTTGACAAATCGCTGTATCAATGGTGAATCAGGTGAGATACCTGGACTTTTGATCACTAGATCAATTTCATCTGAATCACATAACTGGGCATGTCCACCCTCTTCAAAAGCGATCTGAATACGCTGAAGTATTTCCTTACGGTCTGGCGAAATTAAGCCTTGATCGGATACACAAACATCCAAATCCAATTGCTTAGCTAATATAGCTGCACCTATGCCGCTTTCAACGGCTCCTATGACGAGAACCTTACTCATTAACGTATTTTTAATGTTATGATCGTCAGGACTGCTAGGAATAACCCAACGATCCAAAACCTCGAAACGATCTTGGATTCATGCATGCCCTTTTTCTGAAAATGATGATGTAATGGCGACATAAGAAAAACCCGTCGTCCTTCTCCGTATTTACGCTTTGTATATTTGAAATAGGAAACTTGAATCATGACTGATAGGTTTTCTACCAAAAAAATACCACATAAGAGAGGTATGAGCAGTTCTTTTCGTATCATGATAGCTAATACTGCAATGATACCACCAAGTGTAAGTGAACCCGTATCACCCATAAAAACTTGAGCCGGATATGCATTATACCATAAAAAGCCTATGCAAGCCCCTAAGAAACATGCTGAAAAGATAACTAGCTCACCAGTGTAAGGAACATACAACACCCCTAAATAATCAGCTAGGATCGTATTACCCGATACATAAGCAAGTATAGCCAGAACACCACCAATGATGGCTGATGTACCTGCAGCAAGTCCATCAATACCATCCGTTAAATTGGCAGCATTTGAAACAGCAGTGACCACAATGATAATGATTGGTATGAATACGATCCATACCCAGAAACTGGCATTGTCACCCAAGAACCAGATCAATGTTTTATAGTCAAATTCATTCCCTTTGAAAAAAGGAACATTCGTAATACTTGTTTTTACATGACATAGATCTACGGTTTGTGTCACTATAGCTCCTTGAGCAATCGTAGCTCGTTCGGTAGTTACACGTTTAACGATTTCATATCCATATTGCTCAGCCTCATCAACACTTACACGAACAACGACATCTTCATGCCAGATCATAACAGAACCAATGATGATCCCTAAAATAACCTGACCTAAAATTTTATATCGCCCCGCTAATCCATCTTTGCCTCTGGTTAATTTTAAATAATCGTCCAAAAACCCTAAAAGCCCTAAGAATATTGTAGTGAATAAGATCATTTGAATGTACACATTGGTTAGGTCTGCCAATAACAAACAAGGCACAACGATAGCCAATATGATCATCACACCACCCATGGTTGGTGTTTTTGATTTTAACTCCTCACCTGGTAATCCTAATTGTCTACTTTTTTCAATGATCTGCAATTTTTGTATCCAAGCAATGATTCGCTTACCCATTAAAAGAGTTATACTCAATGATATCAGGATAGCCAGAGCTGCTCGGAATGTTAGGTATTGAAACAAACCGGCTCCAGCAATATTCTTCTCTTGTAATATGTCAAAAATGTAATACAACATTCTTCTATAATTCGTTTATAGCATTTTCCAATTCTACTTTATCATCAAATGGATATCGAACACCTTTAATTTCTTGATATGACTCATGACCTTTGCCAGCAAGGAGTATGATATCCTGTGGCTTAGCTAATCGAGTGGCTGTTCGAATGGCTTGTCTTCGGTCTTCAATGATTAAGACCTTAGCAACGGCATCGATAGGAATACCCTCTTGCATTTCTTTTAAAATATCATTAGGGTCTTCACTTCTAGGATTATCACTGGTCAAAATAACCTGTTGGCTGTATGCACAGGCAACACGAGTCATTAGAGGCCGTTTAGCCCTATCTCTATCTCCACCACAACCAATGATCGTAATCAGTTGCTCGGATTTTGAACGCATTCTTTCTATAGTCATCAATACATTTTCTAGTGCATCTGGTGTATGAGCATAATCCACAATACTTTTGATCTTTGTTTTCTGGTCCTGCCAGAAATCAAATCGTCCTTTTGCAGTTTGAAGCGTACTTAAAACGGATAGCACCTCTATTTGATCAGCATGCAACAACTGTGATACTGCATACACTGACAATAGATTATAAGCATTGAAATCACCGACCAAACGGGTAAATACTTCATGGCCACCCATATCCAAGATCAAACCACTAGGATGGTGTTCGGTAACCTTGCATTTAAAATCAGCAGCTCTTTTTAAAGCAAAGGACTTTCGTATTGCTTTCGTATTCTGAAGCATGTACTCACCTCGTTTATCATCTACATTTGTCAAAGCAAAAGCAGAGGTAGGCAAATCATCAAAAAAGGCTTTTTTTGCATCTATGTATGCCTTAAACGTTTTATGATAATCTAAATGATCATGAGTAATATTCGTAAACACACCTCCCGCAAACTTAAGTCCAGCTATTCGTCTTTGATCAATAGCATGTGAACTAACTTCCATGAAAACATAAGCACAGCCTCTGTCCCGCATCAATTTTAATAGTTGATTGATTGACAGCACATCAGGTGTTGTATGTGTACTATTAATTACCTCACCATCTATTCGATTTTCAACTGTTGAGATCAGACCAACTTTGTAGCCTAATTGACGGAATAACTTATAGAGCAAGGTTGTTACACTTGTCTTTCCGTTGGTTCCTGTCACACCGACAACTTGCATATCAGCTGATGGATCATTATGCATGTTACGAGCCATAAAACCTAATGCAATTGAAGTGTTTTCAACCTTAATCACAGGCGCTGAACTTGATGCAGTCATTTTAGAAACCACGACAGCTCGTGCCCCAGATTGAATAGCCTTATCAACGTATTCGTGTCCATCGACATGTACACCTTCAATAGCGACAAATAGATCTCCTTTACCAATTTTACGTGAATCAAACTGAATTTTAGCTATCTGAAGATTCCTTAGATCCTCAGTGCATTCAAAATCGATTCCATTTAATATGTCAAGTAACTTCATCATTGTCATCATCCTAACTCTAAGGTTACAGATGGTGACTTTGCGACAGGTGTTCCCGGTCGCACAGATTGTTTTTTCACTTTACCGATCCCATTAACAGAAACTCGTATTCTTCTATTTTCCAATAAATACAATGCATCGCGTAGCCCCATGCCTACGACATCCGGCACACGACTGTCTTTCCACTTTTTTTGTGTCATTCGCATTGTATCAAGCTTTGGTCGAGCTGAAACCCATGCAGTATTTACATCTTTATCAAAAGGAATCGATAATTGGTCAAATATCTTTTGTATATCATTCGCATGACCACTTACCTTTTTAGGCATCATAAAAGAGGCAAGTGATGGTAGTGTGTCTTGAATATTTATAGGCGTATGATGTTCTATAATATCCGCGTAACACTTTTCAGCGATTCGTTTAAATACAGGTGCCGCTACCTCTCCTCCATATTTTCTA
>CAXQBA010000283.1:0-3810 GCA_964221885.1 Luminiphilus sp.
CAATCATTAAAAATTTCGAGCCGCGCATTGTCGCCGATCGCCTCCGCAATTACTTGCGAACATACTACAGGAGTAACGGGATCAATGCTTCCCCCGATAACGAGTGTGGGACAAGTTATGTTAGAAATCTCGGCACGCATATCCATACGAGCCATCTCATCAGAAAAAAAATGCAGGGCTACTTCTGGACGCTCAATTGCACGATTTCGAAAATTACCTGCATCAGACGCATTCGGATTGCTGTAAAGCGGCAGGCAAATCTCCCCGTAAGCATCATAGGCTTCTTGTGAAGGGTTAGAGAAAAATTGGTGAGCAATCTCTGCTGCATAATCTCCACCGAGCTCACGCATCATCTTAACAGTATCATCAAGACGAAACTGAGCAGCCGTTGAAGACAAAATTAATTTTGATACTTCGCTTGGATAACGAGCCGCATAATGCATAGCAACCATACCACCGAAAGACTGACCGAAGACAACGGGAAAATTAATACCCAAAGTCCTACAAAATTCAGCAAGATCATCCGCCCACCTATCCAGATACCAGGTTTTCTGTTCACCTGTTGATCGCCCACAACCTCTATGATCTAAGTAAACCAATTGATGTGTGTCGCTATAGCGATCAAAATAAGGTCTCAGCGTTGAGTGGTCATATCCAGGGCCGCCATGTAACAATATCATTGTTGGGCGCTGAGACATATCTGGAGTGGAAGCATTTAAGCTTTCTCCAACAACATCAAAGAATAGAGACGCCGACCCAACATCAATAAACATACTAAAACCTCACTTTATGTAGCAGAACATATGCTATGGGACACACACTTCTCAGTACCGAGCTTACCCAGAAGTTGATCTTTATTAAAGTTGTCTAAATTAATTTATTTTTATCCGAAACAATGAGGTCGTAAAGCTCAGTGCAAATCTAAAATCGTTACTCCCAATAATTGGCGTTATGATGTTTACTCTTAAGGTTGGGCCAAAATTTGATAGACCGTCTTTTTGCATTGGAGAAAAGAGTGACGTTACTTTCAAAATAATTTATCGTTTAAAGGGCTTGGGGGTACATAATGGAAAACTATGAAATTGCACGCTTTGATGATGGGATCACTCGAATTCGTGAGAAATTTATCTCCGCTGATTGGCGTTGCAATATCTGGCACATTCAGGGTCGTGAGAGAGACCTAATAATTGATACAGGTTTCGGGCTGACCTCCTTATCAGCGGCTATTACAGAAATATCTGATCGACCAATCATTGCAGTTTGCACCCATAGCCATCATGACCATGCAGGGGGACTGTATCAATTCGAAAATAGATGTGGCCACCACTCAGAGGCAAAAATCTTTGCGGAGCCATCCAGAAAAGCTATTGTTGCTGACCTTCTTGATGCATCGGTAATTCGCAAATCACCCTATAAAGGATTTGATATAAGCACTTGGTGTTATCAACCTGCACCATTAACTGGGCTGATCGATGATGGTGATATTATTGATCTTGGTGACCGCCATTTTCACATCGTTCATGTGCCCGGGCATTCACCCGGATCAGTTGCGATCTTTGAACCAAAAACTGGGATAATCTTAACAGGAGACGCAATCTACGATGGGGTGCTTTATGACCATCTTTTTCATTCAGTTCCAAATCAACTAGTAGAGAGCCTAAATAAGATACTTTCAATGGATTTCAATGTCGTCCATGCAGGACATTTTCAAAGTTTTGATAAAGACAGAGCTAAGATTATTGTCCGAGAATACATGGATGGTAAGAGAAGCATGCTTTGCCCCACTCCTTAAATAATGAGCAGTCAGATATCCTCTAAATTTAAGTGATAAGAATATCATACTATAGCCCAAGATATAACTTTATACTATTCAATGGTAAGTTTTTAGTCCATTGTAAATTTTTGTATCAGACTTACGTAACGATCTACTAAATATTTCGGCTAGGGAGACACAGTAATGGTGAATTTGCAGGAAGAAAAGGATCTGGAAAATAACGTTTCAATAAGTGCAAGAAGATATGAGGAGTCTCCATTTATTCAGCGTCATGATACAAAAAATATGGTGCGAGGTATATATGCAGGAAGGTTTTTTGCGGTTTACAATGGTGAAGATTATCTGGCCAAATACTGGACCCTGCGCCGCAAAGCACTGATATTCGACGTGCCCGAAAAGCCAGTTGAAATATCTGGCCCAGATGTCATTCCGTTTCTTGATAAAGTTCTCACCCGTAAAATTTCTACGGTTAAAGAGGGTCGCGGCTATTACGCACTGGCCTGCACACCACAAGGTGGTATTTTCATGGATGGCGTATTGTTTAAACTAGGTAATGATCGCTTCTGGTATGTTCAGGCAGATGGACCATTTGAAACATGGCTGGTGGCACACAGCGATGGCTTTGATGTAACAATTTCCGATCCTCATTCGAGAGTGCTTCAAATTCAAGGTCCCAAATCGATTGATATTATGAACAGAGCATCTGCAGGACAAATTGACGAAAATATGAAATATTTTCAGTCTGGGTATTTTGAACTTGGAGGGCAAAAGCTATACGTTTCACGTTCTGGATTTACAAATGAACTTGGCTTTGAGATTTACTGTGACGGTAAAAATACAAATCATCTCCAGCTTTGGGACCATCTGATAGAAGCAGGTACCCCATTCGGGATGGAATTTTCGTCGACCCGGGCCATGACGATACGTCGAATCGAAGGTGGCATTCTCGGCAACACTACTGACATGGATACAACCATGACACCTTTTGAAGCAGGTCTGGGTAATTTTGTAGATATGGAAAAGGATAGTTTTATCGGTCGATCTGCTTTGTTAAATGCCGATAAACGGACTACTCTATTGGGACTAACCTGCGGCACAGAAACTCCATCCTCAGGAAGTATGATCCTCGATGGGGAAACCCACGTCGGCAATATCACTGAAGGAGTGCCATCTCCAACTCTTGGAGTGGGAATTGGTTACGCTCGATTTTTTAATCCTGTTGAATGGACTGGCAGAAAGATGACCCTTCAACTACCTGATGGAAGTCGGCATTCATCTACAATCGTAGAAACTCCATTCTTTGACAGAGATCACCATATTGTCCGCGGTATTGATAGGAATATCCCATAACAATCTCGGTTCACTAAAGACCATGAAGTGTTTTTGTTTCTAAATAATCCTCAAGGCCCATCAAACCTCCTTCACGACCATTGCCTGATTGCTTGTAGCCGCCAAAGGGAGTGCCATATTCAATGCCACCACCATTAATATGCACGGCACCCGCTTTAAGCTTGGCAGAAACTCGTTCTTTACGATCTGGATCACCAGTCTGCAAATATGCAGCAAGCCCGTAGGGTGTATCATTGGCGATGGCAACAGCATCACTTTCATTTTCAAAGGGGATTATAACCAGAACAGGACCAAATATTTCTTCTTGAGCGATTCTCATATCATTCGAAACATCTGAAAAGATTGTTGGTTTAACAAACCAGCCTTTATCTATCCCCTCTGGTTTTCCTAACCCTCCTGCTAACAATGTTGCTCCCTCATCTATCCCAACCTTGATCATCCTCTGAACTCGTTCAAACTGAAGCTTGTCAAATAAAGGACCAATATGGTCCCCTTCCTCAGCTGGGTTGCCAACATTTGTCTGTTCAGCTGCTCGCTTTGCAATACTAAGGACATCATTATAACAAGCACGTTCAACCAACAATCTTGTAGGGGCATCGCAGGATTGACCTGTATTGAACATGCACTCATCTACAGAAGCGATAACTCGTTCTTCAAGATCACAATCAGCAAAAACAAGGTTTGGC
>CAXQBA010000284.1:0-2649 GCA_964221885.1 Luminiphilus sp.
GAAAACTACAGAAAAGGGAAAAGGGAGCTGTGGGTGCCTGCTCATCTCACCTCCTGTTCTAAGGATAGATCGGAATTTGTCCCAAAAGACGTGAAATATCCCATTTTTGGAAGCAAACACGAAACGGTAAAAATCAAAGACAAAAAACTTGCTGGTGCGGTATATTATATTGTTGCGGGTCATGGGGGCCCGGATCCAGGAGCTATGGCGACCTATAAAGGCAAGGATTTATGTGAAGATGAATATGCCTATGACATTTCGCTCAGACTGGCTAAAAACCTGATTGAACATGGCGCTATTGTATACATGATCATCAGAGACAACAATGACGGCATCAGAGATGCAGAATACCTTAAACCCGACACGGATGAACGTTGCTGGCCCAATAGTATTATTCCTCTAAAACAAAAAAGCAGATTGGAACAACGCTCCAGTATCATTAATAAACTCTATGAGCAAAATCGCAAAAAAGGCATTGATTATCAAAGACTGATTGAGATCCATGTAGACTCCAGGGTCAAGTCAATGCGAATCGATCTTTTCTTTTATCACTATCCCAGTAGTAAACTGGGTAAGAGCCTGGCCACCCTTCTTCACAATACGATGAAGAAAAAATATGCTAAAAACAGAAGGAATGGCAAATACAATGGCACCGTAACCCCTCGTGATCTGCACATGCTCAGGGAGGTAAAACCTGTTCCTGTATTCATAGAAGTGGGCAATATTCAAAACGTGAACGACCAGAAAAGAATTCTATACTCCAGCAACCGTCAGGCACTGGCAGATTGGCTTGAAGAAGGGCTGTTGAAGGATTACTGACAGAATGTAAAAAATAAAACTTTTTTTATGCCTGGGTGTTGTAACAATTCTAATAGAGTATTAGATTTGCACACATTAAATCAAGCATATAATTTACGATCATGAAAGTCCATAACTTCAGCGCTGGCCCAGCAATTCTTCCTCAAACTGTACTTCAAGAAGCGGCAGCAGCCGTGTCCAATTATGAAAATACAGGCTTATCCATACTGGAAGTTTCTCACCGCAGTAAAGAGGTGGTTGCTATGATGGAAGAAACGACACAGCTGGTAAAATCTCTACTTTCGCTGAATGATGATTATGAGGTGTTGTTCCTGACGGGTGGGGCTAGTACACAGTTCTTTACGGTTCCCATGAATATTTTGAACCCTAATGATCGTGCTGCTTACCTGGATACAGGAACCTGGTCAACCAAAGCCATCAAAGAAGTTACCAACTTTGGACAGGTGGATGTCGTCGCATCATCTAAAGATCAGAACTACAATTACATCCCAAAAGGATTTGATATTACTGCTGAAGCAAAATATCTTCACTTGACGACAAATAACACTATTTTCGGGACACAGATCCATGATTTACCCAAAACGGATGCATTAATGGTTGCCGACATGTCTTCAGAGATCTTTAGTAGAGTCCTCGATTATTCTGCCTTTGATATCATCTATGCCGGTGCACAAAAAAATCTTGGCCCAGCAGGTACCACTTTGGTGATTGTCAAAAAGTCTATCCTTGGTCAGGTTGAACGCAATATCCCTACCATGCTCAATTACAACACACACATCAGCAAACAATCCAGTTTCAACACCCCTCCAGTATATCCAATCTATGTTTGTATGCTGACTTTGAGATGGATTCAGGCTCAGGGCGGACTGGCCGCTGTAGAAGCAGCTAATAAGAAAAAAGCTGCTGTTATTTATGATGAAATTGATAGAAACCCCCATTTCAAGGGTACTGCTGCTGTAGAAGACCGCTCATTGATGAATGCCACATTCGTAGCTGATAATCCTGCACATGAAGCCGCTTTTCTGGCCTATTGTACTGCCAATGGCATTTCTGGAATAAAAGGCCACCGATCTGTCGGAGGCTTCAGAGCTTAAATTTACAATGCAATGCCTTTGGAAAGCGTTGAATTCATTGCTGAACTTATGAAAAACTTCAAACCTTAAATTAACATCAGAAAACATAGCTGGTGAATTTATACATCTACTAATTGGTGGATGCCTTATCTTTGCACTATATTGATATTAATTTTGTTCAATATGCTACAAGATCAAAGGACTTCCATACACTCTAAATTGTATTTAATTCCATTATTGCTTTTTGGCGTTGTTTTGCATTCCTGTGATTCTGCTCAGGGACCGGTAAGCGCTTCAACAGGTTTTAAGTTTTGCTATAATGATTTTTATATTCCTCAGGAATACAAAAGTGGATGGGAAGCTTTTGATCCCTTATTCTATAAAGACAGCAACTATCTGAATGCCTTTGACCTTACCCTGGCTGTCCAAGATCCAAACATCAAGAAAAAAGGTTCCTTCAACTTTGGATCAAAAATGATCAACAACGCCGAGCTATCCGTCGATTTTTTCCCTCTGGATCAGGATACTTCAAAAAGCTACCAGTACATCCATCAGTATCGCTGCGTGTATGATCCGCCTAAATATAAATTTGCAACAGTTGCCTATCCCAATCCCTGCATGGGTAAAGATACTAAAGCAAAAGCTCGATTTCTGATTCAGAATAAATCTGACCAAAGTAAAAGTTATCGCTGCCGAATGTTCTATCAGAACACCTCCTACTGGTATGCTACTGATTCAGCATCGGTGCAGGCTTATC
>CAXQBA010000285.1:0-4580 GCA_964221885.1 Luminiphilus sp.
CATACCAGTTGCGAATAGGTAAACCAGGCTCTTCATTTGCTTTTGAGATCGCGCAAAAAAGCGGATTACCACAGGCTATTATTCAACGTGCTCAGTCAAAGATTGGGAAAGATACATTGGTCACAGATCGTCTATTGAATCAGTTGGAACGAGAGCGCCAAAAGCTGGAACAGGCTCAATCGGATTTACAAGAGAAACAACGACAATTAGACCATTTGATAAAAAACTATGAAGAATCATTCAAACGATTAGATTTTGAACGTAAAAAATTCAAATTACAACGTAAAGAGCAACTGCTTGCTGATGAAGAACATGCGAAACGTGATATGAAAAAAGCACTTCGTGTTTTAAAAGAGGAAGCAAATAAAGAAAAAGCGATGCTAGATCTTCAATCAATGATCGAAGATACACAGCGGGAGCAAAAAAAGATTGCTCAGAAGATAGGGGAACTTAAAGAAGATATTCATGAATTTCATCAACCGGTATCACTAGACGAGTTACAAGCAAATGATACGGTACGTCTTCGTTTGGGTGGACAGTTAGCTAAAGTAATCAAAGTGCACCGATCTGACGTGGAGATTGCATTGGGTCAGTTTTCAATGCGAGTTGGTATTAATGAATTAGAGATCATCAAAAACCCCATAAAGAAACAACCCACTTCATTCGTCAAGAAGGATATGATGAAACGGTACTCTAATTTTGAGTCGAAGTTAGATATTCGGGGAATGAAACTTGACATTGCACATGAGACATTACAGCGATTTTTTGACGAGGCTATGTTGGCAAATGCATCTGATGTGACGATCATTCACGGAAAAGGAAGTGGTGTTTTGCGAACATTAGTTAAAAAAACAGTAAAAGAATATCGAGCGTTTGAATCTTTATCGCATCCACCAAATGATCAAGGTGGTGATGGCGTCTCCATTATTCGATTTGCTTAAAATGCGTAGATGTACCCAAAGTGAACTTTCCCACTTCGAATCGATATAGGACTTCCAGTTCGTCCACCGAGTGCGTAGGTTAATCCAAATAAGCCGACACGAGTTTGTAAGGCTAGACCGATACCAAATCCAACAGGCCAATCTGATACATTTGAATCAATACTTTTGCTCTCAAGGTAACAGACATCACCGAATGCATATACATATGAATTCTGATTGAAAAGAAAACGCCATTCAAGGGTCATGATATTATACCAAGAAGTTAAGATCGACTCCTCATCAAATCCTCTAAGACGACGAGATCCACCGATCCGGAAAAGCTCATTATTATACAGCGGTTGATTGGAAAGTATGATCGCTGCATCAAGTTGTGTCATCAGAGTACTCCATGACCACAAGGGAATAAAATGAGCGTATGTGAACGTAATACTATACCTCTGAAAATCAGTATTGATCGAATCGTATAAGCTATTGAAGTCAAATTGTGCATCATTTGGGTCGCTCAAAGATAGAATTTGTTGATTTCGTCTGACTTTTTTCAATCCAATATCCACATCAAGAAATAATCTGAATCCTTTTTGAGGACTTATTGGATAGTCAAGGGTACTTAATTGAAGTTGAAGTCCCACATTTGAGTTGTTGAAATCCAATGTACTTGGAAGGGATCGACTTGCGATGATTGCATTCGAATTGATCTGTATCAAATTAGTGATAGAGGGCTTGTAATATACTTTAACGAAGCTGTTTCCATTAAAAAGGTATTGCACACCAATATCACCCACTATATCGATAAATGTCGTATCTCTTTTGTAAAGATGAAAGGATAGATCAACACCAAGAGGAACTTGTAATAGATATGGCCAATTCAATTTTACTCGAACATCTGATATACCTTCTTTTACTTGTTGCCATTTAAAAAAGAGTTGTTTACCAGTCCCAAAAGGATTAAGAAGGTCGATATGTATATTCCCGGTAAAGTCAAAACGTTGTTGGTTGGTAATTGGATCAATGCCCGGGAGTAAACCGACTAATAGATCAACTCTACTGGATGGTTTATCTTCGAGGAAAAGTTGAACCTTGGCTTCCTCTTCACTGAATTGAATGAGTGGTGAGCGGTAGGAACGAATAAATGTCAAATTATCCATTTTTCGTTGCAATGCTAAAATATCCGTTTCTTTATACAGTTCGTTTTCCTTTATATTCAAATAGGATGCGAGATATCCTTTTTTGATCTTTAGTTTTTTAGTAGTGTTTTCTTTAGGGATCAACTCTATTTTTTGATAAGTGATATATGGGCCTTTGTCAAGGTAGAGCGCTGCTGAGATGTTAGTATTGTCGATTATAAAACTATCTAGCCAACAACTGGCAAACGGGTACCCATTATTTTCAAGATGTTTAATGATCTGTTTTTGGAGTTGAATGACCTCAAGAAAGTAGATCGGTTGATCCTGATAGATCCATTCGGGTATTCTAAATCGTTGCAGTAAGGCGGGATCCAAATTACCATTTCTAAGATGTGACCATTGAATGCGATCACCAACATCAATGCGTACAAAACAGCTATCTCTTTCTAATGAAAAGGATTGAATCGATGCCCGAAGATATGCTTGTTGATGTAGCCTTTCAAGTATTTGATTGGTTTCGAGGATTGCGGACATACTATCCGATACATTGGAAGGAATCTGTAAGCTCGCACGTAATTTTATATTTGATTCGACACCTGATAGTTCTAGATCATAAGCCCAACCCTTTTTTTTCATTTGAGCTGTAGTGGTTAAGTTGAACATCAGGAGACATACCCAACAGAACAATAATCGTAATATGGGATCATTATTCATTTAATTGCCAATCGTATTCAAGATAATTAATGGATGGGTTATTGCTGATGTTATTAGCGTGATAATGGTCAATGATGGCGACGAGATGATTATTGTGATTTCCACGAATGGATACATAGGCGGGAGAGGTTTTAAAATCAGTGGCATACCAATTAAAAATCTGAGATAATTGAAGCTGGCTAGAGGATATCTTATTGTGCGCGCTATTTTGAATAAACAACTTGGCTTGTTGTTTAAAATCAGTATATAGCGTCTTTTCAGACCACGCTCTATTTAAAAGAGCAGGGCATGACTTTGCGCCACAATTTACAGCAAAGTGAATATGGTAATCGCGATATTTCTTTAGTAATTTATTTTTCTCGATCTGATTGAGCGTCAAGTTTTCATTACCGATCTTTATAGTTCGTGTATCCCAGATCTTACCATTGTCAATATTCATGATACTTTTAATCGGATAATTATTCGTAATGTGATAAAGTGTCATGGCATTATATAGGTTGATCCAATAAACCATAATGCGTTCTTTTGACCAAGAATCGTTAGGTGGTATGTTTCCCATTTGGTCCAGGTATTTTTTTAAAGTGCTTACCTCTTTCTTAAGCCCTTTATAATTAACCTTGCCTGATGAACTGACATATTGCTTTAAAAGTCCGTCAAGCAGGTTATGTGATGGTGTAGGCAACACTTCAGTCGTACTTGATTTATCACTGGTATTTTTTGAAAGGGTATCGGTTTGGATTGTAATGGTCGATGGTGTATCCGTAAGACCCATCTGAGTATCTTGTAAAGTTGGAATTGATATTATCGGTTTGGATTCCGAAATCAGAGTTAATTCTGCTGAATCTTCTTTTTGTTCGGTATGGATGATTATTTCATTTACAGGAATGGGGGCTTCTTTTTGATCATTAGCTGCTTCAACGATCTGTAAATTAGTTTGCGATGACGACGTATCTTTTACATCTGAAGGTTCATCAACAGATTCTGAATCAACAGAGGATTGTACATAAGAATCAACATCATTTGATGACTGACATTGAACTGCCTGCAGACCTATAAAAAGTACCAAGAATAATTTGAGTATGAACATAATTTACTTAATGTTTGATAAAGCGGAGACTGTGATATTGGTCTTTATGCTGAAGTGTAACAAAATACAGACCATTTTTTAAATGACGGATCGGAATCGTTCGATTATCATCCAGTTGTATTTGCTTATCTAGGATTCTTTGACCCAATACATCGGTTATCATTAGTGTAGTTGAATGAGGAAACTGACCCTCTACATGAATGGTGATATAATCTGAACTTGGATTGGGGTATATTTTGAAGGATGGCTTGCCATCTGAACCTATATTTTGTTGAGTTGAGATGATGTCAACTTCCTCATAGATACTTAATCCACCACGAATGTTTCCAAAAACATAATCTAATAGACCATCGTTATCGAGATCACCAATAGCCATATCAGAATTTCGCCCTAAATGAAGTTGCGCAAATTGAGTGGAAACGGTATCAAATACACCGGTTACATTACCATCGATATTGTTTAGTAACGAGAAATCACCACTTTGTTGACCTAGGAAATAGTGCCATGTACTATCAATATCCACAAAATAGGGGTTTACACTTCTACCATAGTTTAAACTGATATCATATCCTCCGATGTTTTGAATCGTAGCACTTGATGAAAAGTTGGGACTGGTCGGAGTTCCCATATTCTCAAAATAATAGGTTTTACCAGCGTAATTTCCAATGACTAGGTCTAAATCACCATCACGATCAAGATCTGCCAAGATCGGAG
>CAXQBA010000286.1:0-4620 GCA_964221885.1 Luminiphilus sp.
CGTGGTTGTTCTTTTCGAGGAATGTGTAGTCGTTCATCTAATCCACCTAGATAAAGAAACCCGGGTAAAAATCCAATCGAATAAACAGTATAGATGACTTGACTATGGAGGTTGATTATTTCTTGAACAGATAAATGGTTTTGACCTGAAATTTCATCTAGATCGATACCGAATGACGGATCATAACAAACGGGTATAGTCCATAGACGTCTATCGAATGAAAAGGGTTTATCTGATAGAGTAGCATAGATCGAATGGAGACCTTGAATGGTTGAATCAACATCAATGGTATGTTGGTAGATCAGCAATAGAGATTGGTTGGATTGGATTATCTCAGAGAGATGTTCCGGTTCAGCAAATTCAATAGCTTGTTTGAAGGATAAAATATCCATCAATATGTCATCAGATAATTTGTTCTCCCATTCTATCAGAATGGCTTTATCCCCATACGCTTTATATCTTGGTTGTTGATCTAATAGTCTCATTTCAAGAAAAGGTAGTATGAATCTGTTTAAGAATATCTAAGGCATTCTCCGTATCCGAATGCACACAGAAGGTGTCGGCCTGTATGCTTACGTGCTTACCAGAGATGGTGTTCACCAATTGATTATTTTTAATCAATTGGATATGTTGTATGGCTTCATGAGCATCTGTGATCAAGGCATTGGCTTTGCTTCTGGATACCAAGCTAAGGTCTTTGTTATAATTGCGATCTGCAAATGCTTCATAACAGACCTGGAATCCTTGATTTACAGCCTCAGTAGCAATAATAGACTGGTAGGGAACATATATTGAACAATCTTTTTTAAATGGGGATATGGCCTCAAGATAGACAACAGCTCGTTCTTTATCTCTCGCTATATCATTATACAGAGCACCATGTGCTTTTATATGTGTGGTAGGGTATTGATGAAGTTGAGCGACACGCTGCAATGTGTTGATCTGTTCTCGGATACTTTTTATTAATTCATCATCAGGGATATCCATGGATACTCGGCCAAAATGTACGCTATCAGGATAGGAGGGATGTGCTCCAATCTGTACGCCATGTTGTTGGGCTAGAGCAGTAACATTTTCCATCGTTTGCTTGTCCCCAGCATGCCCTCCACAAGCAATGCTACATGCCGAGATGAAAGGCATTAAGAGATGCTCATTATGTAATCCTTCTCCTACGTCACAATTGATATGTATCATTGAACTACGGTTAAAATTCCTTTTGCGCCAAGGAGAATAGTGATCAAAATGATGGTCAGTGATATGCTGTTTTGCCATAGGGAATTTTTAAACGTCCCTAACACATTCGATGAATTGACGATCCAAAATAAAAGTATTGCGATTATCGGGAGTAAAAGGCCATTAGCAACTTGGGCAAAGGTGATCACTTCAACCGGCTTGAAGCCCAGCGATGAAAAAAGGACACCTAAGGTTAAAATCAAGGCCCAAACCATTCTGAATTTTAGGTTTTTCAGTGATTTTTTCCATCCAAAACAACTTCTGGCTACGTAAGCTGCTGCCAAAGGAGCTGTGATGGCTGAAGTAACACCAGCAGCAAAGAGTCCGATTCCCATGAAATAATGAGTGTATATGCCAAAGAGCGGTTCAAGTCCTTTTGCTAGATCGGCACCATTCGAAATAGGTGCTCCTTGGGTAGCCGCAGCTGAAATAATGATCGACATAGAAACCAATCCACCCAAAGATAGTGATATGATCGTATCTTTTCGAGCCGAAGAAAGATCACTTTGATTTTTCCAACGCTCTTTTACTAAGGCTGCATGAAGAAATAAATTATACGGGACAACCGTCGTTCCGATCAGTCCTATGATGAGCAATACATTACCTTCGGGCATGGATGGAACCAATAAGCCATTGATTATGGCCCCAAGATCGGGCTGGGTAAGGATAGCGGTCAGAACAAAGGATATACTCATCAAGGCGACGAGTGTGATCAAGCTACGTTCCAGTATTTTGTAACTGCCTATAAAGAGAAGGATAGCGGCCACTAAACCGATCAATATTGGATAAACAGCTGCATACTGCGAACCAAACAACTGCATCCCTAAAGCGGCACCACTAATATTGCCCGCTTCATAGGCAGCATTACCAATGACAATAGCACCTAAGATCAGTGCGACCACACATTGACGAAGTAGGGGATGTTGAATCTGCTCTTTAATGATCTCGGCTAATCCTTTTTGAGTGATAATACCAACACGAGCAGCCATTTCCTGCAATACGATAGTAGCAATGATGGAGATCAGCATCGCCCATAATAAGGCAAATCCAAACTGCGCACCCGCCTTGGTGCATATGGTCACTGTTCCTGGGCCAATAAAGGCAGCAGCGACCAGCGTACCTGGGCCGATATGTTTAATCCACCGAAACATTGGCAGCGGTATTTAGGGCATAGATAGCAAAGGAGCCAAGCCAGTGTGTACCTTCATAATTGTCATCGACGATACTTGGTAGCGAGTAATTGATATGCTCATTGGCTACTTTTTTGAGATGCTTATATTCCTCAAACTGGTTGGCTATGCCATATAAGCACCATGCTCGACTAAAATTCACACCATCCAAGTGGACTAATTTACCGTCTGTACGGTCAGAAACTTCTCCTTGCGACCATGAAAAGTCTTTAGCTGCAAGTTGTGGCAAAAAGTCAGCTAACCACGCTTTGAAATCAGGAGCCGGTAATACACGACGCATGATATCGGCTTCTTCTAGGCAGGGGGATAGAAAATCAAATCCACTGGGTTCCCAAGATAGTGGACAGCCTGCATCGTTTAAATAAAAGTCTTTGGCTCGTTCAGTGATCAGATTTTGTAGTGAATCATGCCCAACTGTTTTTGCATAATCGAATGCGAAGGTAAGTCCAAAGGCTGTGTTGGTATGTTCGCCTACTCGAATCGGGTAATTGAGTTTCGGTAAGAAGGTCAAATACCCCTCAACGATAATATCAGTTAGCGGCTGCAGATTTTGCTCAAGCTCTCTTGCCAGAGGATCATCCCAAGTGTGTAGCTCTTCGGCGAGCTTCAAGAGCCAAGCCCAACCATAGGTTCGTTCATAGGATGTATTGTGTTTCTCTTTGAAATAGGCACATTCGATTTCAATATGCTCTTTCGAAATGTTCTGAGTTAGCTTTTCTCTGATGAGTGTGTTATTGTCGAGATCGGGAAATTGTTTCAACAGACTAACCAAGGACCAATGCCCGTGGACGGATGAATGCCAATCGAAGCAGCCATAGAAAGAAGGGTGCAGGTCTTTGGGTGATCGGAGCTGGGAAGGATCTCCTAGCACTTGTCCAAGTTTGTTAGGGTATTCGGTTTGTAGACAATGGAGAGGAAGACTGGCCAAGCGATTGGCCTCCGTAAGATTCAGTGTTACGATTTCGAAGTTGTTTTCACTTGGTTGTGAGTCCATTGTTGTAGCTGTTTGTTGATTGGTGCATTGCGTAAAAAGGCAAAGAATCAAAAGAAAGCCAATATTTTTCAAGATAAGGTTGTTTTGGTTACCTACAATATAAGTAATTCTTATTGGTCTCTACTTTTTCAAAGCAGTCACTTCAATTTCGATCTTCATTCTCTCATCGGCAAGGCCTGCAGCGAACATGGTCGCAGCCGGTCGGATGTCACCCAGATATTTTCGTAGTATTGGCCAGCATTTTTCAAATTCAGATGCCTTTGGAACAATATAGGTGACTCGAACGATATCAGCCAACGAGGCATTGGCTTGTTTGAGTACGGCATCAATGTTTTTAAAGCATTGTTCTGTTTGAGAAAGGATATCCTCGGCTATCGTCATCGTATCATAATCAAAGCCGGTTGTGCCTGATACAAATATCCAATTACCATCGATCACCGCTCGTGAATAAGCTGCTTGTTTTTCAAAAGATGATCCTGTACTTATATATTTTCTGTCCATCTGATGATTTGGATTATCAATTAAAAAAAGTTAATTTATAAATTGTAGTTGATGTGAAGCCTTCAATTCATATAAAAAAAATAAAATTATAGTCACATGTTCAAATTTCATCAATTGTTTACCATTTTATTTTCAGTTTTGCTATTGATAAGTTGTGATAGCGGAAATGGAGATGCTGAAAAAGAAGAAAAAGTAAAAGAATCCCTTTCTGCATTTTATGAAGTGCTAAAAGCAGGTGATTATGAAGATACTGAAGACTTTTTAGACGAGAGCCTGAAAAGTACAGTAACAATGCAAGAATGTACAACTTTACTTAAGCATATGGATTCCTATGGAAAGGTAGAATCTGTTGAACCTTTAAGTATTAAGTTCAATAAATATGATGAACTCACTGAAGTCGTTGCACGTTATGAAGTTAATCGTGGAGAGAATACCCTATTTGCTGAAATACTACTACTGGAAAGAGAAGATGGGTATAAAATTGAGGGCTATCATTATGCAACTACTATGGATATGCTTACTATCGATGATGATGCGCTTGAAGTAGCCACTGAGTTTTATGAAGATTGCATTTCAGGTGAATATGAAAAGATATCAAAATTGATGTCAGAGAGTTTGCGTGCTATTGTATCTGAAGAACAATTAGTTACCTTTCTAGAGAAAAAGGAAAAATTTGGAAAGTTACTTTCGTATCAGAAAACA
>CAXQBA010000287.1:0-9613 GCA_964221885.1 Luminiphilus sp.
TGCGGCGAAAGTTTTGCGTTGTAACCTTACAAAAAAGTAATTAGTAGAGAAGAGAGATATTTACTAAGGACCTCGCTACAGGAATTGTAGCGGGGTTTTTGTTTTATCATCACAATTATGGCATTAAGGACAAAAAACCAAAATAGCCATCATCTACAGCTACCACTATTTTATTATTTGTTGTGTAGATGATATCTTCTCCAGCCATATCACCGCCATTTGGATTGTTGGTGTTCTGCCACTCAATCTGACCGTTAGCTGAATATTTAATTAAGGACACCTCCTACTGTTCTGAACAACTTCCATTGAAACGTTTGATTCAATTTTTGAATTTTCGATCTCTTAGGGTCTTGTATAGAACACCGAATAAAATTAGGATTAAAATAGGGACAACAAGATTCATGGCTTGCCAGTAGCCCTCTTCCTTAAAAGCACGTTCTTGGTCAAGCGGTCTGAGTTTGATCTCTTTGTTCCTAGCTGCAATGATCCCTTTATTATCAATGAGGTACTCCAAACAGTTCATGATGAAATCTTTGTTTCCATAGGTGTATCCATCAAAACGATTCATGCCTAACGGCAATGGGTTTCCACTACTACGTTCAATGTCATTCCGAACAATATCTCCATCAGAGATTACAATCATTTTAGTAGGTTTACCCTCTTCTTTAAAGGGTTGTCCCATGCTTTGAAGACCTTGAAGCATTTCTGGGCTGATTTTGTTTTTATAGTAGGAGCTAAATGCACCCTCTAGCAGCACGGCAATATTTTGATTCTCTTTTTGAAATGCATCTTGTCCAATACCAGCATCCATAATTTCTATAGAAACACGGACGGGAGGGAATTGCACTTTACTGTATTTAGAACTTCTGAGTAAAGGTGTCTTACGGATGTAATTTTGAGTGATGATCGTATCGATTGAAGAGGGGTATCTCGTATCAACAAAATCGATATTCTGAACAATAGGATGTCGTATTTCATTATAACCCTCTTCCTGGGCATCTAAGGGTGTCATGTAAGGATAGGCTTTTGGATGATAATACCATTTTCTTAGTTCGATCTGTGGCTTGTCTCCGCTCATGCCAACTTGTACAGGAATTGAGCTGGATTCCCAGTCAAGCACTAGATTCGGATTTATCCGTACACCGTAATTGAATAATATTTCATGGATATCCAAAGGGCGTTGTGTAGGCATAAAAATACCTCGGCTTCCCATTGAGTCAGATTCCATGTTAAGAGCGTCTACTAGCCAGACAACTTTGCCACCATTCATGATATATTGATCGATCATGAATAAGTGTTTATCACCCATAGGGTAGAGTGGTTTTGGAATGATCAGTACATGTATATTTGTATCGATCTGTGTAACCTTTCTAAGGTCAAGCCGTGCAATGTCATAATATTCATACATGGCTACCTCTAGATTGTATGTGAATTGACGTTCTAATTCACCATGTCCAGTTAGAATAACCATTCTAGGACGTTGTCTTAGTTGTAATTTTTGAATGGCGTTAGCGATCTTGTACTCCAATAAATTAATGGAAGGATTGATAGCATCCATTCTGGTGAAATCTCTATTGAAACCACCTGAATTTTCCAGAAGATTGACCACTTTCTTTTGCTCTTTATAGCGGATCATAATAGATGGAAAAACCAATCGGGCTTCTCTAGAGCCTTTGCTGCTCATCGTTAGATTAACAGGAACAATACCATCGTTCTTTAACTGTTGAACCATGGCCATATTCTCCTCTTGATCACCATCCATTGGGTTGATGAATTGATATTGAACTCGGTTTGTTCTTGAGCGGAATTTATCTAAAATATCTTTTACCGCATTCTGCAATCGACGGAACGAGGAAGGGAGTTCTCCATCTAGGTAGATCTCAACAGTTACATCATCATCTAATTCCTCAATCAATCGATATGTAGCCTCATTTAGCGTGAATCGTTTATCTTCAGTTAGATCAATGTCTGTATAAAAGAAAGAGGAAATAACATTGGCGGCTACCAATATGATACCGATCAGAATAAGCTGAAGAAGCGATTGTGTCGTTTTAAGATTCATATTTATCCCTTTCTTTTTACGAGTACAAATTGTGTACAACTAAGAAAAAAGAGTATCAGGCTACAAAAATAGACTAGATCTCTTGTGTCAATAAGTCCTCTGCTGACGGATGCATAATGATAATTAATACCAATAGCCTCAATGGTTGTGTCTAACGATCCGTAAAAAACATCTAATCGACTAAGAGAAGAGAACGCATCATAGAAAAACCCACATAGAAACAGCGATAAAATAAATGCAATGATCTGATTTGACGTTACTGAGGAGCAAAATAGACCAATAGCAACAAAGGTGGCTCCCAAACAAAAAAGACCAAAATAAGACCCCCAAGTAGCTCCCATATCCAGATTGCCACGAGGCATACCTAGAGAGTAAACGGAATAAAAATAGACAAAAGTGGGTAAGATAGCCAAAGCAACTAAAGCTAAAGACGCCAAATACTTACCTAATATTATATCCCATTCTTTTAAAGGTTTGGTTGATAAGAGTTCGAATGTACCAGTTTGAATTTCTTCTGAGAAGGTACGCATAGTGATGGCAGGGATCAAAAAGAGAAAGACATAAGGACTCATCCTAAAAAATGAATCCAATGAGGAAAAACCATAGTTGATCACGCTGTAATCAGGAAATACCCACATGAATAGTCCCGTTGCCAATAAAAAGACACTGATTGCTAAATAACCGATCAATGAACTGAGGAACAGGTTTATCTCTTTCAAAAAAACGTAACGCATAGTTATTTTTTTATGTAGATAGGATTTCTATCATTATATATTTTAAGGGACTTAAAAAGCTTGTCTTCAACCTCTTGTTCTGAAGGTTGGTCTAAGGTTTGTCGAAGCCGTTCATCTCTTTTCAAATAAACAAGTACATTTTCTTGTGTGTAGTCTTGTATCTCTCCTGTACTCAGATCTAAAATCTTCTTGATCAAGATTTTTTGTTTGTTTGTAACGGTTTTGTAACCAATTCGATCACCTGTATATGGGTTGTGTACAAACATTTCAACAGGTTTATCTGTATAAACGGGATAGTAAAAATAGGAGACTTTTCCGATCAAATGGTATTTAACAAAATATACAGCATTTGAGTCAACACCCATTTTAATAAAGGGTTTTCCTCCTACAACTACGGTCCAAATGGAGTCTATTATACCTTTGTTTTCGAATGCTTGTAAGGTGTTTCTGTCAAAAAAAAGAAGATTGCTTTTTGAGTCAAGTTGGTAGCCGAAAGGCTTGAAATTGAAAAACTCAATATTTGGCTTATTCTTTATCAATTGTTGGTTTGAAAAGTAGGCCCCATCAATGAATTGGAATGTATGATCAATACGTTGTTGAGCAGCTATCCAGTGGAAAGCAACTAACAGAACACCTGTAAAAATCATTTTCGACATACCTATCGTTTTATTAAAAGTAGATCAAAACGCAGACCTAACTCATAGTCAAGGCGTTAAAATTAATATAAAATCTAGATGCTACTTTTAACGATCTGTCTAGCTTCATCTATTGCCTTGCTTAAACCTTCTGGGTTTTTTCCTCCAGCACTGGCAAAGTTAGCTTGACCACCACCTCCACCTTGAATATGCTTAGCCACTTGTTTGATCATATTTCCAGCATGCAGTCCATTGGATGTCACTATAGCGTCACTGATCAAGATATGAAGACTCATTTTCTTTTCACCTTGGTGGCCTAGAACTAATACTAAGTTTGGAAAATCTTTCTGTAATGATGTAAATAAACTTTTAATTCCATCTTTGCCTTGAATATCTGTTGCTTGTCCTAGAAAGTGAATATTCCCAATGGACTCAATCTTTTCTTTCAAACTACTGACGGCTAATTTAGCCTCAAGCAGTTGAATTTTTTCGACCTCCTTTTTCAATGCCTTGTTTTGGGCTAAAAGGTCAGCAACTCCACCAACAGGATCTTTAGGGTTTTTTAGTAAGTGTTTGATAGCTGCTAAATTTTTAACCTCTTTGTCCAGATAATCTTCGGCTAATTTTGCGGTGATCGCTTCTACTCGCCGTACACCTGTAGCTATGGAGGATTCACTGACTAATTTAAAGAAACCAATTTGCCCTGTTCTGTCTACATGGCAACCACCACAGAGTTCTTTAGAGAAATCGTCATCAAACGTGATAATGCGAACGGTTTCTCCATACTTTTCACCAAAAAGCATTAAAGCCCCACTCTGTTTTGCCATTTCTATCGGAACATCTCTTTCTTCTTTAAGGATGATGTTTTGACGGATTTTATCATTCACAATCTGTTGTACAGCATCTATCTCATCTTGAGTCATTTTTGTATGATGAGAAAAGTCAAATCGCATCTTATCCGCCGAAACAAAAGAACCCTTTTGTTGAACGTGATTCCCTAATATCTGTCTTAATGCAGCATGAACCAAATGAGCTGTTGAATGATTGTTTTCAGTCAGGTTACGTTTATGCTCGTTCACTTGGGCTTTACAATCGATATCAATTTGATTAGGGAGCTCGTTTACCCAATGAATGATCAAGTTGTTTTCTTTTTTTGTGTCGAAGACGGTTATTTTTTCATTATTGAAATATAACCATCCTTGATCTCCAACCTGTCCTCCACCTTCTGGATAGAATGGGGTTTTCCCTAGTACGATCTGGTATAGTTCTTTGTTTTTGATGGTTACTTTACGATACTTGATGACCTGTGTTGTGGTATGAAGTGAATCGTAACCTACAAACGTTGACAAACTATCGGGTCTTAAAATGAACCAGTCATCAACATCTTTTTGAGCATCAACCTTTGACCGTTTTTTTTGCTGATCCAATTCAATATTGAAACCATCAAGATCTACAGTTAAATTCTTTTCACTGGCAAGCAGCATGGTTAGATCGATAGGGAAGCCGTAGGTATCGAATAATACAAAGGCATCTTTCCCAGTAATTGAATTGTTTTCAGGTGTAAGTCCTGCAAACAACTGAAGGCCTCGTTCGAGTGTTTTTAAAAAAGAACGTTCCTCGGCTTCAATGGTCTGTTTGATCGATGTACGCTGAGCATTTAGTTCGGGGAATACTGCATCAAATAGATCTGCACAGATATCAACTAGATGACAGATCATAGGTTCTCTGACATTTAGGAAACTATATGCATAACGAACGGCACGACGTAAGATCCGACGTACAACATATCCAGCCCCAGTATTTGAAGGTTGTTGTCCATCGGCAATGACCAAGGCAACAGCACGTACATGATCTGCAATGACTCGAATTGCTGTATCTATTTCAGTACTATCACCATACTGATTGGTATATGTGTTATTCGTTAACGCTTCAATTTTTTGAATGATTGGAGCAAATAGGTCAGTTTCGTAGTTTGCGTTTTTTGCTTGGAGAACCATACATAAACGTTCCAATCCCATTCCCGTATCGATACATTTGTTTTGTAACGGCTCTAAGTGACCATCTGCCATACGATTATATTGCATGAACACCAAATTCCAGATCTCAATTACTTGTGGGTGGTCTTTATTAACGAGTGTGCTACCATCAATTTGCTGCCGCTCTTCATCAGATCGTAGATCGATGTGAATCTCAGCACAAGGTCCGCAAGGTCCTTGTGCACCCATTTCCCAAAAATTATCTTTTTTGTCAAAAGGTAGAATTCGATCGTCGGCGACCCATTTTTTCCAAATTTCACAGGCTTCTTCATCGGCAGGTACCCGATCTGCTTCATCACCGCTAAATACGGTTACATACATTCGATCTTCTTCAATACCATATACTTTTGTAAGCAGATCCCAAGACCAGGCTATCGCCTCTTCTTTGAAATAATCACCAAATGACCAATTACCTAACATCTCAAATAGGGTTTGATGGTAACTGTCTTTTCCCACATCTTCCAGATCATTGTGTTTTCCGGATACACGCAAACATTTTTGAGTATCAGCTATTCGAGGGTTTTCTGGTACGGCATTGCCAAGAAAATAATCTTTGAATTGGGCCATTCCTGAGTTGATGAACATAAGGGTTGGGTCATCACTATTTACAACTGGAGCAGATGGAACAATTTTATGACCTTTTTCTTCAAAATAGTCAAGGAAGGTTTGGCGTATTTTTTTAGCGTGCCACATAGGAATCTATCTAAATAATTTGCTAAATATTTCTACGAAATGTTAGGTTAGGCTTGTCCTTTCGGATTATTGAAGTTCATAGGAATAGGAGGCGCTTGAAGGTCTACATCTTTGATACGGCCGTATGCATTTTCGAACTTCTTGATATTATCGGTCAAAGCTAACATAAGTCGTTTTGTTTGCTGAGGCGTCATGATAATTCTTGATTTAACTTTTGCCTTTGGCATGTTAGGGACAAGTTGGATGAAGTCTAGAATAAATTCTGCATTTGAGTGGGCTATGATACTTAAATTAGCATAACTGCCCTCGGCTAATTCTTCAGGAATCTCAATGTTAATCTCCTGAGGTTTTTGATTCTTATCCATAAGATATTGTCATTGTTTATAATCGTATTGAATAGTTGGTCACAAAAATACAAAATATTCATAGTAAATCGAGGAAACGAATCATATTTGAAATGTGAACCCGAGCGGTAACGTTTTAATTTTTATTTGCATTAAAGTATAAATTACCACATCCCGATAATAACCCCAGATTAAACACAAAGCAAAACAAATAGAAAAGTGGCCCTTTGGGTCACTTTTTTTACCTTCAATTCACTGCTTATTTGTCATTTCATCCATTAAGTCTTACTTTTGTCATCAATCAAACGATCGATAGGTATTATGGAGCAGGACGCTTTTGAAATCATTGATGCATTACAGGAAGAAATAGGTAGTATTACTATTTCGAATAAAGATGAATTAGAGTCATTCAGACTCCGATTTATCGGTACAAAAAATGTATTTAAACCTCTTTTTGGAAAGATCAGAGAGGTCCCAAATGAACGGAAAAAAGAATTTGGACAACGTATCAATGCGGTAAAGTCTGAAGCTGAAACCGTCTTCAATACGCACAAGGAAACATTTGAAAAACAGGCTGCTAATCAATTTGAGAAACCAGACCTACACGCCACCACGGCGACGAGTAAATTTGGCTCAAGACATCCTGTTTCATTGGTGCTTGATAAGATGATATCCATTTTTGAATGTTTGGGGTTTGCGATTGCTGAGGATGTTGAGATAGAAGATGACTGGCACAATTTTACAGCATTGAATACACCCGAGGATCATCCAGCAAGAGACATGCAGGACACGTACTATATTGTGAATGATCCAAGTCGTTTGTTACGTACACATACGTCATCTGTTCAGTCCCACGTAATGATGAACCAAAAGCCACCGATTCGAATTATTGCACCGGGCCGTGTGTATCGGAATGAAACCATTTCGGCAAGAGCCCACTGTCAATTTCATCAGGTAGAGGGATTATATATTGCTGAAAATGTAAGTTTTGCTGATTTAAAACAGACGATCTATTTTTTTGCTAAGGAAATGTTCGGTGCTACTAAGATTCGTATGAGGCCCTCTTTTTTCCCTTTTACTGAACCAAGTGCAGAAGTTGATGTATGGTGGGGTTGTGAGACTGAATCTGACAAACGGATCACAAAGGGGACAGGTTGGTTAGAGATTCTTGGCTGTGGTATGGTTGATCCTGCCGTTCTTCGTAATTGTGGTATTGACCCAGATAAATACACTGGTTTTGCCTTTGGAATGGGAGTGGAGCGGATTGCCATGTTGAAATATCAAATTGATGATATTCGTCTTCTTTTCGAGAATGATATTCGCTTTTTACGTCAATTCAGTGCCACATCGAATTTTTAAGTTTGTGAAAGTCGTAGCTGTTATACTTATATGTTGTAGTATTTTCGCCTGCCAAACGAGTGAGGAGCGTAAGCAAAAACCCGAAGATTGCTCTACTGATTTTATTGTATTATTAGCAGAAGGTGATTTTGAAGGGGCAGCAAAATTAGCTACGCCTGAATCGGCTCGATCCATTTTGAAGTTTAGTAAAACGATCAGTGCTTTAGATGAAAAAACGCAAGAATTAGTATTGTCTGGATTTGAAAATGACCGTTCCTCAGTAAGATGTCAATTAGTTACTGAAAATGAGGCTCAATGTCATGTTTGTTGTTCTGAAAATGAGGAGGAAGCAATATTAGATCTCGCAAAAATAAATGGACAGTGGTTTATTGCATCTCTATTTGATATTTAATGTATTTGCATGGAAATTTCTTTTTTAGGCACAGGTACGTCTCAGGGTATACCGGTTATCGGATGCCACTGTAACGTTTGCACTTCAGAAGATTCTAAAGACAAGAGGTTACGTGCATCTATTTTGATTAAAAAGGATGAAACAACAGTTGTTGTTGATATTGGTCCAGACTTTCGACAACAAATGCTGCGGGAACAGGTAGAATATTTAGATGCGGTTTTATTAACTCATGAACACAGTGATCATATTGCTGGACTAGATGATGTTCGGGCGTTTAATTTTTTACAACGCAAATCAATGCCTGTTTTTGGACTAGCCAGATCATTGAATGGTATTAAAGAGCGATTTAATTATATATTTCAAGGCAATTATCCCGGCCTTCCTCAAATTGAGCTTTGTCCAGTATCAGCAAGTGCGCCATTTTTAGTTAAAGGCTTAGAAATAACTCCAATACAGATATTACATGGAACACTTCCCATTCTTGGTTTTAGAGTTGGAAAAGTGGCGTATTTGACAGATTTTAAGTATTTCCATCCGGATCAATGTATGGATGATCTTAAGAATTTGGATGTCTTGATCATTTCAGCCTTGCATCATAGGACCCATCATTCTCATTCTACCTTAGATGAATCGATAGAGGTCGCTCGGCAGATCGGTGCGAAGAAAACATTCTTTACTCATTTTAGTCATTATATGGGTTTACATGATAACCAACAGGACAAACTTCCAGCCAATATGTTCTTTGCATATGACGGCTTGATATTAAATATATAGGATGATGATTCACGTATTATTGTATGCACCAGAGTATCGACCCAATTTATCATCTATGATTCGAACTGCTGAGTTTTATGGTTGTAAGAACGTCTATATTTATGATCAAAACAACTTGATGGTGCCTCCAGAGCAAAGTAAGAAAGCTCGTGCAGAGATGGCACATATGGCTCGTGTTTGGACAGCTGGAGCTATTGAATATATTGATATTGTAAAAGTAGATGATGTACGCCATTTTTTAGCATCCTATCAGGGACGTGTAGTGGCTACAAAGGTTGACCCCTCTGCGTCTGAACTGTTATCATTCCAATTCAAAGAAAGTGATCTGATCATTATGGGTCCTGAAAAGGATGGATTACCTGAAGGTATCTCATCATTTATTGATGAATCTGTATATTTACCCCAAAAAGGAAATACAAGTTGTCTAAATGTAGCGGTTACATTTGGTATAGTAATGCATCAGGCTATTCAACAAACCCAGTAAATCAAGAAATATGGACGATTTTATAAATATAGAACTAATTGATAGAGAAGGAACACTTCATCAATTACAAGGCCCAACAGATATGAATATGAATATGATGG
>CAXQBA010000288.1:0-6988 GCA_964221885.1 Luminiphilus sp.
TAGGTTCAATGGCAGCTGAAGACTGCATCGTAACACTAGTCGAACAATTCAAAAATAATCTTGATCTAGAGATAGAGGAATATGAAAATGTAGCTTGGTCATTGAGCTTTCAAGCTGCTATAAAAAAAGGTGTACCTCTTACTATTGAGGAAATGCAAGCTATCGTAGAAGATCTTTTTGCTTGTGAGGAACCATATCGTTCACCAAGTGGTCGAAAAACATATATTAATATCGACCTAGATGATATCGATAAACGATTTACTTAATTATTCTCAGTTGCTTTGAACATATCTATCATTTGTTGTCTTGAAAAAGGTGGGCGTCGACCACCTGCAGAAGATGTTAAATGATATATTTTGTTTGAAATTCTAAAATACCTATGGAAATTATAAGCTACTGTTGTATCCTTGTCGGCACGTATCGAATACACGAATCCGTTCTTTTTTTCTTGAATTATCGCTCCAAAATCACTGTAAGGATCTTCCCGAACTTCAGCTAGTTTTCGACTCTTTTCAGACTGAACTTGTCCACCCATATCATAACCATACACATAGATCAAATAATCTTTTGCTGTCACTTTCAATTCTTGCATCAGAGAGGTACTACTATTCTGGACAGAAAAGCTATCTGGGGTCATTAAACTGAGTGGAATTCCGTATTCTAATAGATTCAAGGAATGGCTGAAGGTATCTTCTTGATTTGAATTTGAATCACATCCGGATAGTACCGTAATGAGCGATACCAAAAGGAAGAATCGATTTAGCAACATGGCCTGATTTATTTTATAAAAGATGATTTCTCAAAGGTAAAAAACTTCTTACATTTGTAAACGATTCAATCATAGCAATAAATTATCGATCAATATGTCCCTCTCGAGTCGCTATAATGCAGAAGAAACTGAAAATAAATGGTATGCTCATTGGATGGAAAAGAACTATTTCCGTTCGGTACCTGATGAGCGTGAAGCATATACCATCCTGATACCACCTCCGAATGTGACTGGCGTATTACACATGGGACATATGTTGAATGTAACGATTCAAGATGTGCTTATTCGCAAGGCTCGTTTAGAAGGTAAAAATGCCTGTTGGGTTCCTGGTACCGATCATGCTTCAATAGCTACGGAAGCTAAGGTTGTCAAAATGCTACGTGAGAAAGGTATCAAGAAAAGTGATCTTACGAGAGATGAATTCTTATCTCATGCTTTTCAATGGAAAGATAAATATGGCGGCATCATATTAGATCAACTCAAAATGTTGGGTGCCTCCTGTGATTGGGAACGGACTCGGTTCACTATGGAACCAGCATTGCAAAAATCGGTACTTCAATCGTTTAAGGACTTGTATAACAAGGGACTGCTTTATCGTGGTCTTCGAATGACCAATTGGGACCCAGCTGCTCAAACGGTTTTATCCAATGAAGAGGTCATTCATCAACAAGAAAATGGAAAACTGTATCATATTTCTTACAAAATAGATGGTGAAGATCAAGTGGTTACAATTGCCACAACTCGACCTGAAACTATTTTAGCAGATTCAGCAATTGCAGTCCACCCAGATGATGAAAGGTATACGCATTTACATGGTAAATTTGCCATTGTCCCAATGATCAATCGCCGCATACCAATCATTGTAGACCGTTATGTCAAATTAGATTTTGGAACAGGTGCTTTGAAGGTTACACCAGCTCATGATATGAATGATTATGAGATTGGACAACGTCACAATTTAGAAGTGATTGATATTTTAAATGACAACGGAACACTTAATGATCGGGCTCAATTTTATATTGGAATGGATCGTATGGTTGTCAGAAAACAGATTGCAAAAGATCTTCAATCACTTGGACAATTGGAAAAAGTAGAGGATTATAGCAATAGTGTAGGTCGATCAGAGCGTACTAATGCTGTCGTTGAGCCCAAATTGACTCAACAATGGTTCTTGAAGATGGATAGCTTGGCTAAAACGGCTTTAAAAGCCGTTGAAAATGGTGACATTCAATTCATGCCAACGCACATGATCAATATGTATCGAAATTGGTTAAAAGAAGAGAATGTTCGTGACTGGTGTGTATCAAGACAATTGTGGTGGGGACAACAAATACCAGCTTACTATCATAAAAAATACGATATAACCTTAGTCGCCACAACTTCCGAAGACTTGGAGAAACAAATTGCTGATCTCAATCAACAAATTACGTCAAATGAAGGTCTTGAAGTGTCGCACAGAAATGACGCTAGTCGTAAAAGCAGCGTATTGGAATCTCTATCTATTAAAGATTTTGAACAAGATGAGGATGTGGTTGATACCTGGTTCTCCTCTTGGTTATGGCCCATCTCAGTTTTTGATGGATTTGAGGATCAAAAGGAACTTTCTTACTACTACCCCACAAGTGTTTTAGTTACCGGTTGGGACATCATGTTCTTTTGGGTGGCTCGAATGATCATGGCTGGATATGAATGGTCCCCCGATCTCATTCCTTCTGTAGTGGCAAAAAAAGGAGCATTTCCATTTAAAGATGTGTATTTCACAGGAATGGTTCGTGATAAACTAGGTCGGAAGATGAGTAAATCACTAGGAAATTCACCCGACTCCATCGAATTGATTAAGACATATGGTGCCGATGGTGTACGTTTTGGAATTCTATCAGCTGCAGCAGCTGGTAATGATGTAATCTTTGATGCACCTTTTACCGATAAAAAGAATACATCCATTAAGAACGAATCAAAATTGTGCGAAACGGGTCGTAACTTTTCCAATAAACTATGGAATGCCTTACGACTGATTGATGCCTGGCCAATTCAAGATGAAGCAGCCAATGAGGATATCGCCAACATGAATCAATACGCCAATCTATGGATGGAACAATCATTTCATAAAACATTGGATCAGGTGAATGATCTGATGGGAAAATATCGTTTATCAGAAGCCACTAGGGTATTGTATAACTTTATTTGGGGTGATTTCTGTTCTTGGTATCTCGAGATTATCAAGCCAGATTATCAACAAGCCATTGATACATCGACCCGACGATTTGCCATTGAACTTTTCAAGAAACTAATGACATTACTTCATCCCTTTATGCCATTTGTAACGGAAGAGATCTGGTCGATACTGAAGGATAATGAATCAGAACCTGATTGTGTTTTGAGTTCTTGGCCAAAAACAAAACCCTATGACGGTGAACTTATTGAGTCATTTCAAACAATCAAACAACTTGTCAGCTCAATAAGAGACCTTAGGAATAAAAACCAATTAAAACCTAAAGAGCCACTGAAGTTATTGGTTCGTAAATCGAAAAAAACAAAACGACTACTTTCAACGGCAGGAGCCATGACACTCATTCAACGGATCGCCTTTTTGAGTGATATACATATGACGGATACCGAGGATGATGGGCATGCATTTTTAGTAGGTACAGAACAATTCTTTTTGGTTTTTGAAAAATCTATCGATGCTGCAGCAGAGAAAATGAAAATTGAAGAGGAGATTCAGCGCTTGGAAGGGTTTTTAAAGGGTATCGATAAGAAACTGAGTAATCAACGATTCGTTGAAAACGCACCAACTAAAGTCGTTGAAATGGAGAAAAAGAAAAAGACAGATAGCCTGGCTAAAATTCAGGTTCTCAAAGAGAATTTATCTAAACTGGATGCATGATCCGATTCTTGAGGAAAAATATATGGATAACACTAGGATTGATCGCCATCTTCATTCGTGTTTTATTTTCCTTCTCCCCTGATTTATATGCGTTATTGTATCGAGATGGACTCTTTCCAATAATCCGATTCATATTTGATCACACACTTGGTTTGTTGCCATTTCCCGCGGCGTATTTATTTGTGCCTATAGCATCGTTCACATTAGTTCTTTTGATAGGCGTCTGGTTCAAAAAGCTTCTTGTAGAAAGGAAAGTAGTACGTTGTCTATTAAAGTTTTGTAACTTTTTTATGGGACTTATTTTCTTTTTTCTTTTTTTATGGGGCTTTCATTATGCACGTACACCTATCGAAAATGTACTCGAATTATCTGTACAAAATGGAATGACCACAGAAGAATTAGAAGATGAGATCAATATTATCCATAGTTCATGTATTGACCTTAGACAACAAATAACAAAAAGAGAAAATATAGCCCTACCTGATTCTATTTTCCCATCTGACCTGTCTGATATTATTCGGTCTATAGAGAAAAAAACACTTGATCAGGTCGGATGTCCTGTTACCGGGTATGTCCCTGCCCGAATGATAAAACCAAACGGTCTTTTACTACGTTTTAATGCCTCTGGTGTTTACCTTCCTTTCACAGGAGAAGCCCATATTGAAAACGCACTGCCCAACTATGTAAAAGCTTTTACGATCGCTCATGAATTAGCCCATGGTTTTGGATATGGATCTGAGGCCTCTTGTAATTTCATTGCTTACATAACATGTATTAAATCAGATGTTCCAGCCATTCAATATGCCGGCCAATTTGCATATCTCAGATACCTTTTGGCTGAATTAAAAAAGGTATATCCAGAGCAAATGTATCTTGATTTCAGGGATAGCCTATTACATCCTTCGCTCCAAAACGACCTGAATCATCTCTACGATATATACGACTCGTATCCTGGTATAGCTGATCAATTTCAACGAAACGCCTACGATCTTTATTTAAAAAGTCAGGGAATTAAAGAAGGACGTTTAAGTTACAATCGAATGGTACTACTCTGTTATGCTTGGCGAAAATTAAGCTGAACAAAGTAATCTATCTGCACCATTTTTTTGTTATATTTGGCGACGATACAATCAAGTAGTACAAACGATTGACTCACATTTATTAATACGAAAAATTACTGACATGGCTTTCGAATTACCAAATCTACCCTATGCTCACGATGCATTAGAACCACATATTGATAAAATGACTATGGAAATACACCATGGCAAACATCATAACGGATATACAAATAAATTAAATGCTGCTATTGAAGGCACTGATCTAGCGGGTTTGTCCATCAATGACATTCTAGCTAATCTAGATCTTTCTAATAATGCTGTTAGAAATAATGGTGGTGGTTATTTCAATCACTGTCTATTCTGGGAAGTAATGTCTCCTAATGGCGGAGGTGAACCGTCGGGTGAATTAGCACAGGCTATCAATGATGCCTACGGCTCTTTCGATGGTTTCAAAGATGCATTTTCTGCAGCGGCTAAAACACGATTTGGATCAGGTTGGGCATGGCTTTGTGTTCATAGTGGCGGCAAAGTAGAGGTCTGCTCATCGCCAAACCAAGATAACCCTTTAATGCCTGGAATCGGATGTGGTGGTTACCCTATTCTTGGACTTGATGTTTGGGAACATGCTTATTATTTGAATTATCAGAACAGACGTCCTGATTATGTGACTGCATTTTTCAATGTGATCAATTGGGAAAAAGTTTCTGAGCTTTATAATAAAAACAAATAAAGAACTAATAACGTTTTAATAAAAGCACTTTTAATTGAAGTGCTTTTTTTTTATCTTTCAAAATGCGACCATTAGTTACACTGATCTTTCTTCTTTTTTTCACAAACTGCACGTTGGCACAACTTGAGATCATCTTTGGTGATTCACTTGTTGGTGAAAAAGGAATCGTCTCTCATGTTATGCCAGACAAAAGTATATGGGTTGTAGGTGTAACCGATAATGGTCCTAACTGTGCTCAAGATATTTTTTTGGTAAAAGTAGATACAAATGGGCAACTTATTTCCAAGATGAGCTACTATGGAAGCCCAGACCGTGATTATGTAAATAATATGTTAGTTCAAGATGGAAAAATGATCCTGGTAGGTGAAACGCATTACGCGAATCACTTAGATGCTAACATATATGTTTTTGATACCGCAGGTACTTTGATACAATTTAATCTATTTGGCAGTAACACGTCGAGTGAACAATTCTATGACGCTAAACCTACAAATGATGGTGGGTGTATCGTTGCTGGATTCAGTGCCGTACCAAATGTTCCGGGTAATGATATGCTACTTGCCAAGTTTGATAGTAGTTTTCAGTTGACATGGATACAATCATATGACCTTGGTTCAAATGATGTTGCAATGACTGCTTATGAACGACCAGATGGTGGCTATTTTGTAGTTGGTGACCAAGACCAACCAGGTGGAAATTATAATATCATCATGATGGGTTGCGATCAATATGGTACTTATGAATGGGATTCATTGGTTCCATCTTCATTTAATGGTGGTTGCAAAACTATGAAGGTTTTTAATAACGCCGTATACATTGTTGGTGAGATCAGCACCCCTACTAGTACCTACTTTGACATTTATCTTTGCAAAGTTAATTGGAATGGATCTGTTGAGTGGCAAAAAACCATTCCTAAAACAGACCTTGGTGATGCTGCTTTTGATCTTATCCCATACGGAACAGATCGATTTTTGATGACGGGTTATTTATATAACCCACTAACAACCAGCACCGACCTGTTTGTAATGACCATTGATACGAATGGTCAATTGATCCAAGAAAAAACATATGGTAGTGATTTATTTGACATGGGATATGATCTTAAATGGATCGATTCCACTCGTTTTGTTGCTACGGGTTTCAAAACAGAGAATAGTAATCAGGTATTTGTTCTGATCGATAATACGAATAACCTAACTAACACGTCTATTTCAACTATTCAACGTCCAAAACTCCAAATTTATCCGAACCCAAGCGATGGCATTTTTAATGTGAGTTCAGATCAAATCAAAAATATTAACATATGGACCTTAGATGGGCAGTTGTACCAAAACATCGATCCATCGTCACATCAAATAGATCTACAACATGCTGATGAAGGATTCTATGTTTGCACTATTCATTATTTAAATGGATTGATTCAAAGCCGGATACTTCATAAAGTAAATCCGTAATACAATAAGTTTATAGATCAATAATAGTTTATCACTTTTCCACAAAAAAGAAAAACCCTCCGAGAGGAGGGCTTTCAAACTACAAAA
>CAXQBA010000289.1:0-4732 GCA_964221885.1 Luminiphilus sp.
TACACGACGCTCTTCCGATCTCTTATTATTAAAATAATGACTCGTTAAGATTTATTTTGATGTGTCACCAATATTAAAAGAGCAACTTATTCATCTACTATTATTTAGAAACTATGTCAGACACAAATTTTAACAACACATCTGTTCAAGATGCACTGGTTCCTTACTTTAATGCTAATTGCACTTTACTCCTTGAAAGGATTGATGATGAAGATGTACGTGGATCTTTTATTGCACTAAGACTACATGCAGAAGATCAAGGTTTAACTTTGCAGACAAATGAAGATCTTATATCGTATATGATCAAACTCACCAATGAACATCAAGAATTGAACGCTTTAAAACATCTTCAGGGAATTGTATGGCAAGAAGGTTATGAACGAGGCGATTTTAGATGATGAGTTATAGCGTATACGATCACGTTGTATTTACATATAATCCTCAAACTTCGATATATGCTATATTCTTATTACATTCCAAAATAAATACTTTTTGCCTATAATTTATATTATGTTAAATAGAGTTTGTTCTTGTGTGGTGTAATAGGCTTATCTTTTTGATCTATTGTGATATCCTCTCTCCTCCTTTCCGTACCCATACTCCTTTATTTCAAATTACTTAATAGACTAAAATAAAAAAAGAGCACCACGATTTGTGATGCTCTTTGTATTTTATCAATGTCTTAAAATTATTTTCCTTGTAAGGATTTTACTTTCTTACCATATTCTTCTGCTTCATCGTATTTCTTTAAACGAGCATATACTTCTTTTAAAGCTATTGCTGCACCGATATCTTTTGGATTGATTTTCTCAGCTTTCAATAAAAAACCAAGTGCTTTCTCTAATAAGGCTGTATACTCTTTATCTAATTCATCCAATCGTGGATCTTTATAATCAACGATCTCATTTCGTTCTTTGGCAATTGAGTTGGAATAATTAACATGAATGGCTCCCAAACTGTATACAGCATTATAATGTTCTGGATTAATGACTGTAGCTTTTGTATACCAATCAATTGCTTTTTGATAAAAGCTATTCGCTTCTTCTTTCTTACCTGCTTCCATATTATTTCTGAAAATATCATCATATACATTGCCTAGTACAAAATGTAATTCAACATTTTCTTTATCCATCTCTACAGCTAATTTAAGCTTATCCTCTATCTCAGATAAGTTTCCCTCTTTCAATGCCATATTGATTTGGGATATCAACAAGTTTTGATCTGTCGGATATCTCTCTCTTGCTTTGTCTAATAATGATTTTGCATTACTAAGGTCACTAGCCTTTTCATAGCATTTTACTAAAATGGAATATGTGCTGGGTGCCAATTCCTCATCTATCATATTAGCTTCTAGCATGGGAAGTAACATCTTTTTGGCGTTATCACATTGACCATTTCCAGCAGCAGCCATACCGCCAAGTCGTTGACCCTCCTTTTCAAGATCCATAGTTCCGTTGATTGTAAGATCAACAGGTTTTTTCTCCAAACCTTCTTTAGTCAGTGACTTAATATCTAGTATTTCAGCAAAGCAATTATATGCAAACTCATAATTCTGCGCATTGTATGCATCAGCTCCCGCGTTATATAATCCTCTAGTAGCCAATTCAAAACCCTGTTTATAATCCATCTTGCTTGGCATTTTGGAAGCTGGTTTTCCTTTACTTGTCAGTTTTTCCATGTCTAACTCCCAGCCTTTTTTCCATGCTTTAATGGCTACCAATGCAGCATCTGTATGATTCATTTTCATCACAGGATCAAATATGATGCGGTTATAGATCTTACCTTTGTATTTCCAAACCTTCGGATCATTTTTTGTGGTTTCATGATCAGAGGCAAAATCAATATTCTCTTTAGCCTTACTTAATTCAGCTACTTGACTTTGATCTGTCTCATAAATATCCAAACTCATCGTTGCATTTGTCAAAGCTGTTTTAGGATTGACTATTTGAGCTTGATTGGCCTGAATCAATAAAAAACAAAGGATAAAAACCAGATTATATTTCATTGTTCGATTATTTTGTATGTTATATTATTATGATATACTAATGAAAAATCATGCCAAATAACGGCTGTTTGAATTATTCATCATCTGTTGTTGATGTATCCTCCGTACTATTCTCCGCATCACTTGATGTTTCCGAATCAGCATTAGGATCCATTACAGATGAATCGTTAACCGACTCCTCGTCTGTCTCATTTACATCTTCTTCCACATCCTCTTCCAATTGTCCATCAACGATTAATCCAACGTCGGCAATTGCATCATTTTTACGAAGATTGATCAATTTAACACCTTGTGTTGCACGACCAGTAGTTGGTACATTCTTAACGGCGAGGCGTATAATGATCCCAGAGCGATTAATGATGACAAAATCGTCATTATCTGTAACTGATTTAATGGCGACTAATTTTCCAGTTTTATCGGTTACATTTATGGTTTTAATACCTTTACCACCACGAGACTGAGTCCGATATTCATCTAAAACAGTTCGCTTTCCTATTCCATTTTCAGCAACTACCATAACGGTGGTATCATCATCAGATTCAGATACACAAACCATACCTACTATATAATTATCAGATTCAGGTAAGGTCATCCCTTTGACACCAGTTGCAGTACGACCCATAACTCGAACATCCGATTCATGGAATCGTATCGACTTTCCATATCGAGAAGCTAGAATTATATTCTTATCACCGTTTGTTAATTTAACTTCGATCAACTCATCGTCTTCACGAATGTTAATCGCATTAACACCATTAGTTCTTGGCCTCGAATACGCGCGAACATCTGTTTTCTTAACTAAACCATTGCGTGTTGCAAAAATTAGATTGTGGGTATCCAAGAACGTTTCATCCTTTAAATTTTCAATCGGAATATACGCTTTGATCTTTTCACCTGTATTCAACTGAAGGATATTCTGAATGGCTCTACCCTTTGAGGTTTTTGATCCCTTAGGAACTTCATATACTTTCAACCAATGGCATCGCCCCCTGGATGTGAATAGTAATAAGTAGTTATGGGTATTTGTTACAAAGATATGCTCGATAAAATCTTCATCACGTGTCTTAGATGAACGAGCACCCACTCCACCTCGGGATTGAATTCGGTATTCACTGATCGATGTACGTTTGATATAACCTAAGTGCGAAATAGTAACAACCACACGCTCATTCTCAATCATATCTTCAATACTGATATCCCCTTCAGCAAAAGTGACATTTGTATTTCGTTCATCACCAAATTTATCTCTGAGTTCTGTTAGTTCTTGTTGTATGATCTCATAACGTCTAGCTTCACGATTGATTATATCATTAAGATCTTCAATTAAAACTAAAAGCTCAGCGAATTCATTTTCTAATTTCTCACGCTCCAATCCAGTTAAACGCTGCAATCGCATTTCAAGAATAGCCTTTGCTTGTTCTTCAGATAAGCGATTTCCGTTCAACGGATGTTGGCCAAGAAATGAATCTAATGCATCACCCTTTGGAGTAAAGTCAAAAGCCATTAAAGCCGCTTTGGCTTCATCAGCATTTTTTGAATTTCGTATCAAAGAGATCACTTCATCCAATCTATCTAAAGCAGCAAGAAGACCTTTAACAATATGAGCTCTTTTCTCAGCTTTGTTCAAATCGAATTGAGCTCTACGTAAAATAACTTCGAGCCTGAATTTTATAAATTCAACGATGATCTCTTTTAGGGACAATAACCTTGGGCGACCATCAACCAAACATATATTATTGACACCATAAGAAGATTGTAATGGTGAGTATTTATATAACTTAGATAGAACGACCTGAGCAGATACATCACGTTTTAATTCAATAACAATACGCATCCCTTTTCGATCTGACTCATCGCGTATGTCAGAGATACCCTCTACTTTTTTGCTATTGACCAATTCCGCAATCTTGATGATCAACGAGGACTTGTTAACTTGATACGGAATCTCGGAAATAATAATACGTTCTTTGCCATTATCCATGACATCTATATCCGATTTACCCCGAACAATGACACGTCCACGGCCTGTTTCATACGCTGATCGAACACCATCCGTTCCATAAATTGTACCGCCTGTTGGAAAATCAGGAGCCGTAATATGTTGCATCAGTCCATCGATCGTTATGTCTGGATCATCGATGTAGGCAAGAATACCATTGATGACCTCTGTTAAGTTGTGCGGTAGCATATTCGTGGCCATACCTACGGCGATTCCAGATGCCCCATTTACTAATAGATTCGGTATTTTTGTAGGTAGAACGGTTGGCTCTTTCAATGAATCGTCAAAGTTCAATTGAAGATCAACGGTTTCTTTTTCAAGATCCTGTAATAATTCATTACTGATGCGTTCTAATTTTGCCTCTGTGTAACGCATAGCAGCTGGTGAATCACCATCTACTGAACCAAAGTTTCCTTGACCATTGACCAGTGGATATCGCAATGACCATGGTTGTGCCATGCGTACCATGGTATCATATACAGAACTGTCACCATGTGGGTGATACTTACCAAGCACCTCCCCTACGATTCTAGCAGATTTCTTGTGTGATTTATTAAAAGTTAGACCTAATTGAGACATTCCATACAACACTCTCCGATGGACCGGTTTTAATCCGTCACGTACATCAGGTAAGGCTCTTGAAACAATAACAGACATAGAATAATCTATGTAGGCTGATTTCATTTCATCTTCAATGTTTATAGGAATTATTCGTTCTAATGAATCCA
>CAXQBA010000290.1:0-3094 GCA_964221885.1 Luminiphilus sp.
TCTTCCGATCTCAAAACTGGTTGCTTACAGTGTTTCATTAAACGAATTATACCCTGCCTCAGAGGCACAAACTGCTGTAAAGAACAATAAAAAGGTAACGGAACTTTACACAAATCTTGGAGGTGATATTACAAAATTTGATGCCTATTTGACATTCGATCATACCAATTTCGCTAACTATAAAAATACGTTACTTGAAGGGATTGGTGAACCTGTTGGTGAAGGTATGGGTGAAAGTTCTGAAAGTCAATTTTTGAATCTAACTCAAAAAGATGAGGTGTTAGCATTCTTTGAATCAAAATTCGGTATTTATTTAAATGAAGGAATGGCTGATGCTAAATCCAATTTACCTTTACTCATACAAGGTCAGCATATAGATAATAAATCAGAATTGAGTGAAAAAGAGGCTAAGCGTGTTGAGGCGGCAATGGAAGAGATGGTCGAGGCAGTAACAGATGATGATGACTTTCACCATTATACGTTATCTGGGATGCCATATATCACAGATTTGATAAGTGTCGAGCAAAAAATAGATGAATCAAGACAACTCGTTGATGAGAAGTATGATTTGCTTATTGAGTTAGATTTAATGTTATATGATAATACAGACCATGCATTGGAAGATCGGATCATCGAACTTCAAACAAAAAAAGATGAGGGTACTATTGATGAAGAAGAGATCATTATCTTGGAGAACTTGATCAAGAGTATAGAAGAATCGAATGAAGCAAATAATAATAGAGATCAGATCTTAGAGATGATCAAACATGAAGAAGAAGCTCGTCTAGAAGTTGGACTTAATTTTATGGAGTTCTTAAACGAAAAAATAAAGTTTGCAAAAGGATCTGATGAACGCGAAATGACCTTGGATTACTTAGATGGGTTCGTTGATAAATTAGTGTTGCCTGGTACACATGCATTTACAGGTCCATTCATAAAAACTTCAGGAGGATCGGAGCTATTGATTGAATCTAATAGTGAAGATTTTAAGATGAAGGATATGTCTATAAAGATTCAAAAGGGCCGTTTTGATTTTACGTCAACTGGATTTGAATATGTAGACAAGCAAAATGCCATTAAACTTCTTGATGGTTCAGCTGTAGTTCCTAATTTAGATGCTGGTAGTAATGGCGACGCAGAGGATAAAGAGTATTCTTTTAAAAATCTGAGTATTGACCTCAAGAAAGGTTTATATGAACAATTGAAATCCAAAAAGGACTCGCTAACCACAAAAACAAATGCTAAAAGCTCTGGTAAGCGTGGAAAAGCAAAGATTAAATCGAAACATCAGGATAAAGAAAGTCCTTCAAATGTGAAATTGAAGTCTCATAAATAGTCTATTTCAAAACTTTTAACAACTGATCTATTTCTTCGCTTGTATTGAAACTATGCAAGCAGATTCTAATCCGTTCTTTTCCTTTTTCAACACTGGGAATACGGATGGGTCTAGCATCGATTCCAGCCTCTTTTAATTGATATGCTTTCTCCATGACATGTTCATTACCAGAAATAATGACTCCTTGGATAGCTGTATGGCTATTAAGAAAATTTTCTTGGGACCTATTGGTTTTAGATCTAAAATAATCAATGTTCTTGTGGAGTAGCTGAATACGCTGTTCGCCATCCTGTTGAAGGGTCGAATAATGTTGCAGTGTGGTCCATGTACAGTGAGGCGTTGGTGCCGTTGAAAAGATGAGCGGACGACAAAAATTGATTAGGTAATCTTTCAATAGTTGTTTTCCTAAGATGGCTGCGCCGTGGCTACCGATCCCTTTACCAAAGGTATATATACGAGCAAAAATAGCATCTTCCAGACCTTCTAGTACACATAGACCAGCTCCTTTCGGACCTATTACACCGTTACTGTGTGCTTCATCTACGATGAGATTAACGCCACTTTTATTACATAGCTCAGCGATCTCAACTAGGGGTGCAACATCTCCATCCATAGAGTAAACGGCCTCAATGATGACAAAGACATTTTTTGAGGTTGCTTTTGTTAGTTTATCCTTCAAATCATTGGGATCGTTGTGCTTAAATGATATACTTTCAGCTTGACTCATTCGCATCCCATCGTGAATACTAGCATGAACTAACTCATCATATAAGATAAGATCATTTTTTCGACATACCGTAGCGATCAAACCCAAATTTGCTGTATAGCCAGAGTTAAATACTAAAGCTGCATCTGCCTTATGAAAACGACAAAGTGTTGCTTCCAATTCTTCCAGCAGTTCATAATGTCCACTTAGTAAGCGAGAGCCGGTCGATCCATCCTTTAAATGGATATGTGAAGGAATTTCTAAATGTTGAGAAGCACTAAATCGAGCCAAACCCAGATAGTCATTTGAGCAGAAATCGATCAATGATTCATTACTAAAAAGACTTCTATAAAGATTCTTTGATTTTCGGTCCTGTAATTTTCCTTCTAAGCGATCCCAAACATTCATAAAAAAACTATCTTAGCATAAATGTGTAGGTAAATGTACAAAATATATATTTCTGAGCGACCCTTATGGATACAGAAGGAGCCTGTTACTGGCGGCTCCAAAGAAATATGTACACTTCATTGCGATTCAATACGTTCCATCAAAGAAGAGGTAATTCATGTTTTGGAAGAGGGAAAAGTGGGTTTAGATGGGATTTGTCTGCTTAGCGATCAACCGAAAAAAACATATACTCTTTTCAAAGAGTACTATCAACTAGAACGTGCTGGTGGAGGTTTGGTTTTCAATCCTAAAGGAGATATCCTAAGTATCTTCCGAAGAGGTTATTGGGACTTACCAAAAGGTAAGCTGGACGCGGGTGAATCCATCGAGCAATGTGCAATACGTGAAGTGAGAGAAGAGACCGGTCTTCGTCATGTGGTTATGGGGGATTTTTTACATACGAGTTATCACAGTTATATTGGTCGCAAGGGCCAGCGAATCTTGAAACAAACCGATTGGTTTTTTATGTTTTCTACGGATACGGAGCTATATCCTCAAGCGGAAGAGGATATCGAGCAATCACTTTGGATTATGCCTTCAGAATTAAGAGCAAAAAAACCTATATTTAAAAATATTGTAGATATCATTGATCGAGCAAATGCATG
>CAXQBA010000291.1:0-2290 GCA_964221885.1 Luminiphilus sp.
GTTTTTTTCTGCAATATATCGTTCATCCCCATTCGTACTTTTTACATGTGCTTTTCTTTTTTTCTTTTTTATGGGAAAGAATGAATTCGTTTACCAGACATTTTATAAAATATGTTTCTTCAACTATTCGACTGATGGTAAAAAGAGGAAGGTGACTGAGCCCTTTCAAGATGTAACCAATAAAAATATTATCCGTTGGGATGCTTATCACTATAACAATATTCAGAAGTATGGATATAATGAGATAAAAGAAACCAAAGGAGATCATATTTATGCATTTTTTCCTCTTTTCCCAAGTATTTGGAAATGGAGTTATTTACCTAATAAGTATATCCCAGTCCTAAATTTTTTGATGTTTTTTTTATCCTTATTAGTACTGTTCAAGGCCCTTGATATTACATTCAATTTTATAAATGCATCGATTATTTTCGTTATACCTAATCTTATTTGTTTCATCATTCCATATTCTGAGGCAACCTCAGCTCTTATGCTTAGTATAGCCTTTTATGGATTGGTTAAAAATAAATATGGATTTTATTTTATTGGTGCTTTTTTGGCTTCTTTGTCTAGGTCGTCATTCTCTGTGTTATTAGTTGCTCTCGTAGCAGTTGAAGTTTTTAAAATAACGCAATCTTCAGAGAAATGGAGGTATTACCTTTTGAATGCATTCAAACGAATTATTCCGATTATTGTAGGCTCTATGGCACTCGGGTTCATACAGGTGTCACAAGGAGCAGATAGCTACTTCAAATACATCGAAGTACTTAAATATTGGGAAAATGAATTGTCTATACCTCACAATATCAGTGATTGGTCACATGAAGGATTTGGAATGTCGGTAGGTTTTTTAATTTCAATTTCCTTACCCCTAATGGCTTGGGTGATGCACCCTATCATATCAGGTCTTAAAAATTTAATGAACACACAACAAAAAAAGACCATCTTGATTACATCAGAAAAAGATGAAGTTTTCTACATATCAGTATTGTATATAATTGGTGTAAGTCTGATGACAATTTTTATGAGAAATGGTGGCGTTCAAAGTTTTTCAAGATACGCCTTGTGTACCCCCTTTAGTTTTACATTGATTTTACTAGCTCCAAATTATATAGGTAGTTTGTCACGACAAACACGTACTCACTTTTTTGTATTTCTACTTTTGCTTGGTTTGTTTTTTTTAACCTATATACCATACGGAACCGATTGGAATTTTAGAGATTCTGGGTATTTTATTTTAATGATTTGTATTTGGCTAACATTATTCTCAGAGGACAAAAATCGGTTGTACTATCAGTTGATTATGGTGTTTGGAGTATTATTTAATGCTTTTTGGACAAGCTATTTATTTAATGCGTATCTCTGTAATAGTTCAATTTATACTTGACATTTTTTTGATGTTTAGTTGTATAGGACAGCACACCATTAATTTGTTCTTGCTGAAAATTACCTTAGATTAGCTACGTACCAACACACAGACCATGAAAAAAGTCATCTTTGCTATTGCGGGGGCTTACAAAGGTATTAAGCGACTCAAAAATAAAATGACCGGAAAAACACTCGACGATGAGATCAATCAAGCTATTGTGAGTGGAAAAGCTTGGGAAGAGTTCTGTGACACATTAAAAACAGCTGGAACATCACTTCTCTACGGTAATGCGCCTTCTGATCCATTTCAACAAGCTGAGGGAATTCGCTATCTGACACGACTTACTCGAGCTGGGCTAGATGCATTTATAGAGCATGCCGATCCGCAGTTTCCAAGTTTTAAACGCATGGTAAATGAAACGGTCAAACTAGGCGCTGATAATCCAGATAATCATTATTCGAATGCCCAGATCAGTGGTGACTATGAATATCGAATATGGGGCAATCGAAACTCTGTTTTTTACATAGGGTTTTTCACACAGAATGGAAGCTATGGAACCACTGGCGGTCTATCACCTTGTGGGGTTCTAGAAGATTCTGAGATGATTTTTGAAGAAGATGGTTCGTTTGAGATCTTTGTAACGAAAGAAAAAAGAGGTAAGAACTGGTTGAAGATTGAAGGTGAAACCACCTTATTGATGCTCAGACAGACCTTCATGGATCGAATCAATGAAAAAGAAGCCACCGTTCAGATCGAGTGTTTGGATGGTCCTAAAAAACCACTACCATTAGAACCCAAACGCGTATATGATGGACTGAATATGGCCGGTACTTTTGTAGCAGGTGCATCCTTTCTTTTTGCTAAATGGACGAATGATTTTACGAAACATCCGAATCAGTTACCCTTGTTTCCACCAGAGGTTTC
>CAXQBA010000292.1:0-5417 GCA_964221885.1 Luminiphilus sp.
GGAATGTTACAAATTGGGAATTCCTGTTCGTACGCGTCACAATGAAGTAGCACCGACACAATATGAGTTGGCGCCTATATATGAGGAGGTTAACGTGGCTGTTGATCACAATCAGTTATTGATGGATGTGATGGAACGCGTTGCTAAGCGCCACAAATTGAGTGTTCTATTTCACGAAAAGCCCTATGCTGGTGTGAATGGATCAGGGAAACACAATAACTGGTCTGTTGCAACTGATACGGGTAAGAACCTTTTATCTCCAGGAAAAAATCCAGGAAAGAACTTACAGTTCTTGACATTCTTTGTCAACACAATACAAGCTGTTTACAAACACGCTGACCTTTTGCGTGCAAGTGTTACATCAGCAGCAAATGATCACCGTTTGGGAGCCAACGAGGCACCACCTGCCATCATTTCTGTTTTTATCGGTGAAGCACTAACTAAAGTACTGGATGAGATTGAAAAAGGGGTGGATGTGAATTCTGATGAAGGTGTCAAAAAAGCCTTGAGTCTGCTATCAACCATACCAAATCTTGAGTTGGATAATACGGATCGGAATCGTACATCTCCATTTGCATTCACTGGTAATAAGTTTGAAATTCGAATGGCTGGCTCATCCATGAATTGTGCGGCGCCTATGACGATCATGAATATGATCGTAGGTAAACAACTTCGAGAATTCTATCAGGATGTAGAAATTCATAAATCGAATAATATGCCGCAGGATCAGGCCATACTCATGGTCTTAAAGCGATATATTCATGAATCAAAGGCCATACGATTTGAAGGTGATGGTTATTCACAGAATTGGAGAGATGAAGCCGAGCGACGAGGTTTAGGTAATTATCCGGATACTCCTAGGGCATTACAGGCGTATCAGCAGGAATCGGTCAAGGATTTGTTTGTTGAGAGTGGTGTGTTGTCACTAGAAGAGCTAGAAGCACACTATGACGTACGTATTGAAAATTATGTGCTTAAGCTTCAGATCGAGTCTCGAACATTGGCTGAGATTTGTATGAATCAAGTGTTACCTGCCGCAATTGGATACCAGAATAAGTTGCTGGATAATGTCTTGTCACTAAAGGAATTGGGTTTTGCTGATGCATCTTATGAAGCGCAATTACAACTTATTGATGAAATATCTGGGTATATTCAGAAGATCAAACAATCTTCATTTACTATGAAGGAACTTAGAGAGAAGGCAAATTCGATGTCCAATGTTGATCGTGCATTATTTTACTGTGATGAAGTAAAAAAACTGATGGAAGAGTTACGTGATGCAGCAGATAATCTAGAGCCATTGATTGAAGATGCAGATTGGCCGTTGGTCAAATATCGTGAGCTTTTATTTTACAAATAAGCATTTGCCAAATTTTGCGAATTATTTTCATTGGATTGATCTGTGTTTGTTTCGTTTCCTGTTTCAAGGAAATACAAACAGTTGAACCATCGTTATCACAGCAAATAATGGTGGATGTCCTAACGGATATTCATCTGGCCGAATCGATGTTGTCAGAGGTTAAGCATAGACCTACACAAGATTCCATGGCATCGGAATTTTACTCACGTATATTTGAGATTCATCAGGTAGAACCCGCTCAGTTTAATGCAAGTATGAATGCCTATTTTTCGGATCCAATTTCACTGGATTCATTGTATTCGGCAGTTATTCTACGAATTGCTGAGATCAAAAAGTTGGATCTTAAAGCTGATCCTAAGTAATCATATCGTATTGCAACGAAAGCTTTTCGATTTCTTTGATAAATAGACTATCGGCGTTGATCTTGGTATTTGATGAACTGAGTGGTAGTACCAATTTGTGTTCGACATCCAGCAATTTTACCTCTAGGGATTGTTCGCCTTTAAAATCATCACATATGTCACGAAGGTTTTTGATCAATTGATCATTGATCTTTTCGATAGGTAAATGGATACAAACTCCTTTGATTCGTTGAGAACCAACATCTTCCAGTAGAAGAATTTCCTGTACTCTGAATTCAAATTGAGATTCGTCGCGGTAACTTGGTTGATATTTTCCTTTGACATACACGATGGTATCTTTTTCTAAGAGATGTTTTGAACGGAGATATAGATCACCAAAAGCGCCAAATTCAATGGTTTGTCCATCGCTATCCTCTAGCGTAGCAAAACCAAACTGAGTTCCTTTTTTACTAACGCGATGGTTGATTTGTGAAATGATACCGCCTATTGCAATTTCCTGAAGCTTGAATTCATTCAGTCGTGCGATCGGTTTGGTTAATTTTTTCAACTCTAGTCTAAAGTCATCCAGTGGATGTCCTGACAAATAGATGCCTGTGACCTCTTTCTCTCTTTTGAGTCGTTCCATCAGATTCCATTCCTCAATATTTTGAGGAATTTTCGGGACTGTGGTTATGTCCTCTGCAGCAGAAGCACCAAATAAACTATTGGCCATTTCAGACTTTTGTTTCTGATAAGCATTACCGAACTTAAGTAAGATCTCAAGGAACGTTGTTTTTCCATCATCCATATGGAAAAATAAAGAACGAGGCATCTCAAATGTATCGAAAGCACCTCCCGTCACTAAACTCTCAAAACAACGTTTATTGGCAACACGCAGATCAACTCGTTTGACCACATCATAAATATCATTATATACACCTTCTTTTTTTCTTGATTTGATGATCTCACTTACAGGCCCTTCACCAACTCCTTTGATAGCCGATAGTCCAAATCGGATCTTACCGTCCTTATTAACGGAGAAGTTCATATAACTTTCATTGATATCTGGTCCTAACACCTCAACTCCCATAGCACGACATTCTTCTAGAAAGAACTGCACTTTAGAAATGTCATTTTTATTGTGTGTCAATACAGATGCCATGAATTCCGCAGGATAGTGTGCTTTCAGATAGGCGGTTTGAAAAGCAACAAAAGCATAACATGTAGAATGAGATTTATTGAATGCGTAGGATGCAAAGGCTTCCCAATCTTCCCAAATTTTATCTAATTTTTCTTTATCATGCGAACGAGCTGTTCCCCCATCAATAAATTTAGGATAAAGTGCATCGATGATACTCTTTTTCTTCTTGCCCATTCCTTTACGTAGCGCATCAGCTTCTCCTTTTGTAAAACCGGCCAGTTTTTGAGAAAGTAACATTACTTGCTCTTGATAAACAGTGATACCATAGGTTTCAGCTAAATACTCTTCCATGTCATCAAGGTCATATGTAATCGGTTTTCTACCGTGTTTTCGATCAATGAATTCAGGGATATAGGCTAATGGGCCTGGTCGGTATAATGCATTCATTGCAATCAGATCTCCAAATTTACTAGGAACCAATTCACGCATGTATTTTTGCATCCCGGATGATTCGTATTGGAAAATACCAATCGTTGCACCGCGTTGGAAAAGTTCATATGTTTTTTGATCGTCTAGGGGTAACTCATCAGGAATAATCTCAATACCATGTAATGCTTTGATGATCGAACATGCTTCTTTAATAATAGTCAGTGTCTTTAAACCCAGGAAATCCATTTTTAGTAATCCTGCATCTTCGGCTACTGAGTTGTCAAACTGTGTTACCAGAAAGTCAGAGTCCTTTGCCACAGAAACCGGTACAAACTTGGTAATATCATCTGGGGTTATGACCACACCGCATGCATGAATTCCAGTATTGCGAATAGAACCTTCTAATTTCTTAGCGTTTTGTATCATATAACCGATGTCACCCTCCTCTTCCGATAATGATCTGAATTTCTCAGCTTTTTGTTTATCATCACTATCCATTTTTCCCTTCAACTTATCGTCTAAGCCTCCATCTTTTAATACTTTTTTTAGGGTGGCGCTCATGTTGTCAGGAAATTCTTTCTTTACACGGATCACTTCATCAAGTGGGATATCCATAACTCGACCAACATCCTGTAGTGAGGTCTTGGCAGCCATTGAACCATAGGTTATGATCTGAGCTACCTGATTTTTACCATACTTATCAATCACATAATCGATAACCTTTTGTCTTCCAACATCATCAAAGTCTATATCGATATCTGGCATCGAAATACGTTCTGGATTTAGAAAACGCTCAAAAAGTAGATCGTATTTGATCGGATCAATGTTCGTTATACCCAAACAATAGGCAACAGCAGATCCTGCAGCAGATCCACGACCTGGACCCACCGAGACCCCCATATTCCTTGCTTCAGTTGTAAAATCCTGAACAATTAGAAAATAACCAGGATACCCGGAATTTCGAATCACTTCTAACTCAAAATCCAATCGTTGTATATGAACATCTTCCAAAATACCATAACGTCTTTTAGCACCTTCGTATGTCAGATGTCGAAGATATTCGTCTTGATTTTTAAAAGCATTGGGTAGGGGGAAAGCAGGTAGTAAGATGTCTCGTTTGAGACTCAGTTTTTCAATTTTATCATGAATCTGCAGAGTATTATCTAGTGCACTAGGAACATCTGAAAAGAGGGCCTCCATTTCGGCTTTTGTTTTGAAATAGAAGTCAGAACTTGAAAATTTAAAACGGTCTTGATCAGACACCAATGATCCTGTATTAATACAAAGAAGCATATCGTGTGCGATCCAGTCCTCTTCCTCAACATAGTGAGCATCATTAGTTGCAATGACCTGAACATTATATTTATCAGCAAGAACCAATAGTTTTTGATTCACTTCCTCCTGAGAAACGCCACTGAGTTTTCGTTTACCATCAACAATTATATCGAGATTGTCCAATCCTCGGTGACGTTGAATTTCAATGTAAAAATCGTCACCAAAGATATTGAGCCACCACTGAAGAAGTTGTTCTGCTTTCTGATCATCTTTGTGAACTAAAGCCTGAGGAATTTCAGCACCGATACAACAACTGGTTGCAATTAGTCCCTCATGATATTGCTCGATCAACGATTTGTCAATCCTGGGAAATTTGCCATAGAGCCCATCAATGAAACCAAGCGAACAGAGTTTAGAAAGGTTTTCATAGCCTTTCTGGTTCTTAGCTAAAAGTAATTGATGGTATCGTCGATCTCGTTCACCACGACTTTTTTCAAATGATTTTTTATGGCGATCCTCAACTAGATAAAATTCACAACCAATAATAGGTTTGATACCTTTTTTTTCAGCCTCTGCAACAAATTTAAAAGCACCAAACATATTTCCGTGATCCGTCAAAGCTACAGACTTCATACCATCATTTGCAGCTTTCTCCATCAACGTTTCAATGTTCGAAGCGCCGTCTAATAAAGAGAATTGTGTATGTGAATGAAGGTGTACGAAATCAGGCATAGTGAAGTGCTAAATTATGTAGTTTTGAAAAAAACATCTTGTTCAATCATCTAAAATTTGTTTTTTAAATGCTTTTTAATGGAATATAAAAAATATATATATATTTGTAATGTCGTAGAGAAAATAAGCCCCAAAACGT
>CAXQBA010000293.1:0-3231 GCA_964221885.1 Luminiphilus sp.
TCAGCTTTAAATTTCATTTTTACGATTCGTGTGATCATTTTAATATGTTATTAACTCAATATGATTTAACTGGATTGCTAAAAAACCGTTTTTTTTTGTAACTTATACTACTAAGCTTGTAAAAATAAGGGTTAGATAGATCATCTAACGCACAGATAAAAATACAAATCGCTATCTATTCATAGGACTATGTCAGTTGGCAATATAACAGCAAAAGAGGCTTTAAAGAGGTTTTTTGGTTTTGATTCATTTAAAGGAAATCAAGAAACCGTTATTCATAGTTTGCTATCTGGCAAAGATACCTTTGTCATCATGCCGACAGGTGGTGGAAAATCCATGTGCTATCAATTACCCGCCCTCATGACAGAAGGAACGGCTATTGTCATATCACCCTTGATTGCTCTGATGAAGAATCAGGTTGACTCAATCCGCTCATATGCTGAATCTGATACGATAGCTCACTTTTTAAACTCATCGTTGAATCGGACACAGATTAAAAAAGTAAAAAGCGACATTAAGTCGGGATTAACAAAACTTCTATACATAGCTCCAGAAACGTTGACAAAGCAAGAAAACCTCGACTTCTTTGCAAGTTGTCGCATCTCGTTTGTAGCTGTCGATGAAGCCCATTGTATATCTGAATGGGGACACGATTTCCGACCTGAATACCGAAAAATACGGATGATGATCGAATCATTTAATAAAAATGTACCGATCATTGCACTCACCGCAACTGCTACTCCAAAAGTTAAATCAGATATAATCCGAACCTTAAAGTTAAAGGAGTACAATGAATTCATTTCATCATTCAATAGGGACAATCTATACTATGAGATAAAACCAAAAGGCAAGAAAGAGCTGGTTTTAAAAGATATTGTACAGTTTATAAAAGGTATGCCGAATAAGTCAGGCATCATTTACGTACAAAGTCGAAAAGCTACTGAAGAGATTGCCAAGATCCTTAATGTAAATGAGATCAATGCCCTTCCCTATCATGCTGGCTTGGATGCTAAAGTTCGTTCAAGCACGCAAGATGCCTTTTTAATGGAAGACACCGATGTTATTGTGGCAACTATAGCCTTTTGTATGGGTATTGACACACCAGATGTACGATTTGTCATCCATTTTGATATTCCCAAGTCGATCGAAAATTATTATCAGGAAACTGGACGAGCCGGACGTGACGGCTTAGAAGGAAAATGTGTGGCATACTATTCACATAAAGACATCCTGAAATTGGAGAAATTCCTTCGGGACAAGCCTGTATCTGAACGTGAAATGGGTTCACAATTATTATCCGAGATCATTGCTTTTTCTGAAACATCATCCTGTCGTCGTAAATTCCCGCTGCATTACTTTGGTGAGATTTATGATTCCGAAAGTTGCCAGAAAAATAAACTATGTGACAATTGTAAGAATCCTAAAGAAATGATCGATGCATCTGATGCTGTTAAAAAAGCAATACAGACTGTAAAATCCCTAAATGAAAAAGCGCATATTAAAGAGATCGTTGATTGCATAATAGGGAATAAAACAAAAACCATCACTGATTTCAAATATGATAAACTCCCATTATTTGGTGTCGGTAAAGACAAAAATGATCATTTTTGGAACTCAGTTATTCGGCAATGTCTTCTTAATGATATCTTACTGAAGGATATCGACACATACGGTATCATTAAATTGACCCATCGATCTGACGAATTTCTTGAATCATCGACACCTTTTTTGATACCTCTGAATCACGATTTCATAAAAGAAACGGCTGATTCAGATTCAGCTGCAATGACACCAAAAGCATCGGTATTGGACAAAAAACTCTTCGACATGTTAATGTCGTTACGTAAAAGAGTAGCCAATAGTAAAAATGTACCTCCATTTGTAGTCTTTCAAGAACCATCTATTGAGGAGATGGCAACACGATACCCGATGTCGATCGAGGAAATGAAGAACATCCAAGGAATCAGTGAAGGAAAAGCCCGTCGATATGGTTCAGAATTCATATCCACTATTAAAAGCTATGTTGAAGAATACGATATTATAAGACCTGTTGATTTCACCATGAAATCCGTAGCCAACAAATCGAAAAACAAGGTATTGATCATACAAAGCATTGATAAAAAGGTTCCTTTTGAAGACATAGCTGATACGTTAAATATCAATATGGAAGCCCTATTACATGAGATGTATATGATCGTTCAATCTGGAACCAAATTAAATATCAACTATTACTTAGATGATAATTTAGATGAAGAGGTCATAGAAGAGATCACTGAATACTTCATGGAAGCAACATCTGATAATCCAGAAGAAGCCCACAACGAATTAGGTGAAGAAGATTACACTTTAGAAGAAATCCTACTGGTACGTCTGAAATTCTTATCCGATCTTGCCAATTGATCCTTATCGTTTCTGAATCTTTTGAGCACCTAGCAAATGCCCTTTCTGATCCCTGAAAATTACATGGTAAACAGCTGCACTCAAATGTTTTATGTCAATTGATACTTGGTGACTATTTACTTGTTTCTGAAGCACAATTCGAGACGTAGGATCGATCAGACTAACCTGCACTGGATTGTCAAATTTCTCCATGGAAATCTGGATTTGATCGTCACTCGGATTGGGATAGATGACCACATTTCCGATTGAGGCAATCTTTTCTATAGAAATGGTGCTACTCAACGAATCCCCTTGATAAAATACAACACGATCAACACCAGCAAGCGTTGAATCTGTGTAAAAACGAGCAAGTGGTTGTTTCAAACTTGTAGATAGGTAATCGTAATAAACGGTTGTATCGTTATTGGGTAGATCGATAGGTAACGCAGAACCAAATAAAGCTGAAAGATCCTGCCAGTAGTAAAAACCAAATCCACCAAGACGTATCTCTATTGCTGCCGTAACAACAGACATCGTTTTCTGACGTATCACATCATAACTGCCATCAATCATGGTGCAGTTTCCAAATGCATCTACTTCTCTATTTTCTTCTCCTTCAAAGCGAAGGCGAATCGAATCAGCTGTAGCTGATAGTGTAGGTGAAATAGAATCTAATAATGTTCTTAGGAAAGGTATACTGTCAATGTGAGCGGCCAAAGAAATTTCATAATCATCAGATTGATTATCTGGATACGTTAAGGGTACCTCTTGAGTTATGTGAGAGTTTGAATATGGATTGGCAAATGCAATTCCAAAAAACTCAAAAGCACCTCCGATTCTCACGATCTGGCT
>CAXQBA010000294.1:0-14799 GCA_964221885.1 Luminiphilus sp.
GCACAAGACCAGGCATCCATTTACGTTAAAGAAATCCAGCAACAAGATGTTTTCAAGAACCGCCAAAACACGGGATTAGAATATCAGGGCTTACGAACTTTTGATATGACCTATTATCCACAGAAACGTGGTCCTTACAACTTTTCTGCCGAGAATATTGATCCGAATACTGGAGAATTCACCGATCCAACCGCTAAATGGGGTGGTATTATGAGGAGTCTGCAGAATAATGATTTCGAAGCTAATAATATTGAATTCATTGAGGTTTGGGTCATGAGTCCATTCAAGGAAGGAAGAGGTGGAAATGGTGGTGATCTATATATCGATTTAGGTGACGTTTCGGAAGATATCCTAAAGGATTCTCGTTTGTTCTTCGAAAATGGAATTCCTGACTCTAATGCCAACTCAAGGATAGATACAACGGTCTGGTCACGGATTCCACGTACTCAAGCTGTAACACGAGCCTTTGATAATGAACCTAGTATTCGTGATCAGCAAGACATCGGACTAGATGGATTCGACAATGAAGGTGAACGTTTTCAGTTCAAAAGCTATATCGATACCATGCGAACAATTCTAGGTGCTAGTAGCCCAGAATTTTTATCGATAGAAGAAGATCCTTCTAATGATGATTTCCGGTTCTACCGAGATGCTTTCTATGATGACAATCCTCCTGCGGGTCATACCATTATTGATCGATATGAAAAATACAATAACCCACAAGGAAACTCCTCCGACGATAATGTAAATAATACGGGTACGAATCAGACCAATTCGACCTCTACCAATATTCCCGACACCGAAGATATTAATAAGGATAACACATTGAATGAACAAGAATCGTTCTTCAGATATCGTATTCCTATAACTCGTGTGACCGGCTCAGACGAAATGGCCTTTACGCAATATACTACTGATTCTGTACGAATGGATTATGCGGATGCTAATAATGTCTCTCAATCTGTCTATTGGTATCAATTAAAAATCCCGATCGATAAATTTACTTCTTCCATTGGAGGAATTTCTGATTTCAGATCGATTCGTTTCATGAGAATGTTCATGACAGGATTCGATACGGAGGCCACCTTGCGTTTTGCTCGTCTAGATTTAGTTCGCAATCAATGGCGTAGGTATTTACGCCCACTTACCCTTCCTGGTATTGCTATTCCAAGTGAAGATCCCAACAACACTACTTTTGATGTTAATGGTGTCAATATTGAAGAAAATGGTTCAAGAACTCCATTTAATTATGTTTTACCTCCAGGTGTTCAACGTGAGCAAGTTATTGGTTCTGTAACCAATGCACAACAAAATGAGCAGTCTCAATCATTACGTGTCTGCAATCTGATCGATGGTGATGCAAGAGGAATCTATAAGATTGTCAATTTAGATATGCGTGTTTATGAACGTCTGAAGATGTTCGTGCACGCTGAAGACATAGCTAGTGCAATTCCAAATGACCCCGGGGATGTCACCTTGTTTGTGCGTTTAGGATCGGATTTTGAAAGTAATTATTATGAATATGAGATACCGCTTACCATGTCTCAAGAGATCAATGGTACTTCAGTTCCAGAAAATGTATGGTTAAGTGAAAACGATGTGGATTTTCCACTAAATATTCTGCGCAACCTTAAAACAGAACGAGAATTGCTCGGATTTTCACTAAGTGAAATCTACGAAAGTAATGATCCCGACAAACCGAACAACCTTATTAAGATCATTGGTAACCCGACCCTAGGTCAGGTAAAATCTATCATGATCGGTGTTAAAAACAAAAAAGATGATGGGTTGCCGAGATGTACTGAGGTGTGGGTGAATGAACTTCGGTTAACAGGATTTGACGAGCGTGGTGGATTTGCAGGTTTAGCTCGACTAGATATTCAATTAGCTGACTTGGGACAGTTTACTGCTTCTGGCTCTTTCCAGTCTATCGGGTTTGGAAGTATCGATCAGAAAGTAGGTGATAGAGCTCGTGAGCAATTAATAACTTATGACCTTTCTGGAAATTTTAAAATCGATAAATTATTTCCCGAAAAATGGGGATTGAACATTCCTTTCTATGCACAATATTCACAAGAGATCAGCACACCAGAATTTGATCCTTACCAATTAGATGTGCCTCTCACCGATCGTCTGAATAGTATTCCGGATCTGAATATGAGAGACTCTGTTCGTCAAGCAGCTCGAACAATCCGAACGATCTCCTCATTTAACTTTACGGATGTCAAGAAAAACAGAACCTCCAAGTTTATTCCGCTACCAACAGATATCTCCAATTTTTCATTCACTTACGCACAGTCAAGTAATATATTTCAATCTCCATTGGTAGAACGAGAGGAACGCACTGAACACAGAGGTGTTATAGATTATAAGTATGCACCTAATCTAAAACCAATCTATCCCTTTAAAAAGTTATTCTCAAAAATAAAAGATCAAACCCTCAAGAAATGGTTTGCTTTGATCAGTGATATTAATTTCAATCCACTTCCTAACTCATTAGGTTTCCGCAATGAATTAAAACGAGACTTCGGAGAAACCACCTATCGTTTCTCCGACGAAGCATCTTCAACCTATTACGACAAACGATTTGCATGGACTCGCTCTTATAACCTACGCTGGAATTTAACCCGTTCTATCAAATTCAATTACACTGCTACTAATAACGGCTTGATCGATGAACCTGAAGGTCGAATCAACACCGAACAGAAAAGAGACTCCTTGTGGAGTAACATTAAACGTTTTGGTCGTACTAAAAACTATCAGCATAATATAAGCCTTAGTTATACTCTACCTTTTTCAAAGATACCAGCATTTGATTGGATCACTGTTAAGGCTCAATATAATAGCTCATATTCTTGGACAGCAGCTGCCTTGAATCTAGATACATTAGGCAACACCATTCAAAACTCTCAACAACGACAGTTAACAGCCGATTTCCAGTTCAAAAAACTCTATAATAAGTCTGCCTTCTTGAAGAAAGTCAGCACACCAAAACGTCCTAATGCCAAAAAGCCAACTAAGCCCAAGTACCCAGACAAACCGGTCTTTGAGAAGAAACTTAGTGAATTTGACGATAAAGAGGAGCGCAAAAAAGAACGCAAACGAAGAAAAGCAGAGCTAAAAAAATGGCGAAAAGAATGTAAACGTATCCGTCAACGGATCGAGCCTAGCGATGGTGCTCGAGCTGTCATTCGTCCATTTCTTTTATTACAAAGGGCTCGATTTACCTACAATGAAGACTTTACAACGGTCTTACCTGGCTTCATGGGGCAAAGTAGATATGTTGGCTTAGATCAAACCTTCACACAACCCGGCTGGGACTTCATTGCTGGTTGGCAACCCGATGAACAATGGTTAGATAGAGCTGCTGATAATGGCTGGATTACTGATAATATTTACCAGAATGCTCAGTTTCTTCAAACAAGAAACCTGACCTACTCGGCTAAAGTAACGCTTGAGCCAGTTCGGGGATTCAAGATCGACGTTGACCTAGACAAAAATATAACAGAAAATTACTCTGAACTCTTTAAGGTTGAAGATCAAAATAGTACGACATTCTCTCATTTGACTCCTATGAGAATGGGATCCGTGCGAATGAGCTATATGCCTATTCGCACCTTCTTCGATTCAGAAGGAACGAGAGGACAGAATTCATCATTCAACTTTGAGCAATTTGAAGCTAACCGACTGATCATTTCGCAACGCATCGGATCGGGTACACATGCTGAGTCGGTCGATAGCGTTGCTGGATACACCGAAGGTTTTGGTCGTTATCAACAAGATGTTTTGATACCAGCTTTCATTGCAGCTTATAATGGTGACGACGTTAATACAATTCAATTAGGACAAGATATTCGCGACATCCTTCCAATGCCAAACTGGAAACTAACCTACAATGGTTTATCTAAGGTAAAAGGACTGGATAAGGTCTTTAAGAGTTTTAGTTTAACCCACGGATACAAATCTACCTTGACAGTAAATAGCTTTGCTACTGATCTAGATTTCCAGGAAGACCCTCTTCAATTCGATCAGAATTCGCAGAACTATTATTCTACTTTTGAAATACCTACACTTGTTATTTCTGAATCCTTCAACCCATTAATCGGTGTGGATATGCGATTCAAAAATGACCTTTCACTACGTTTTAACTACAAATCGAGTCGAAACCTATCCATGAGTTTCATTGATTATCAATTGAGCGAGCAAAAAACAACCGATATTGCCTTTTCATTAGGTTGGAAATTCAAGGATTTCCGTTTTGAGAAATTGATTAACTTCTTTAAACCTAAAAAGAAAAAGAAAAGTCGTACTGAAACGAAAACAAAAATCGGAGATATGGACTTCAATTTTGATTTTGGAAAGACTGTAGCCAAAGATGAACTAAATCTCAAATGTGAAGTGTCATACCGAAATGATAAAACCATAAACCATATCTTAGACCAAGAACAATCTGTAGCTACTAGAGGTATGGAAACGCTTCGTATATCACCATCTCTTGAATGGATACCCAATAATAGATTGACCTTCCGTCTATTCTTCGATTTCAATCAGACCATACCAGCTGTATCCACCTCCTTCCCGATCACAAATGTAAAAGGTGGTTTAACCATTCGATTCTCGCTCTCTCAATAAAACATATCCTTTTGTTGTGAATCCTCGTTTTAACTAGTAAATTGAACTAGATTCATCTTAATACTGCGGATATATGCCCATTAGTAAAAAAAACATTGGTATTGCTTTTACCTTTTTGTTGTTAGCTGGTATCTGTTATTATTTCAGTGATATCATTGCTTGGGTAATCTTGGGTTGGGTCATTTCATTGATCGGATCTCCACTAATGAAATTATTAGGCCATATACAGATAGGTAAACGGGCTATTTCTTCATCTATTCGTGCTTTGATCACTTTGCTACTGTTCTATCTTATTGCAGGAGCTTTTATTTCGATGTTTATACCTGTGGTTATTCAACAGGGCCGAAATCTTGCGAATGTTGATTATGTAACCATGATGAACTCATTGGAGGAACCGATTTCTCATATGAATGATTGGTTAGTTGAGAACGGAATAGTTGAGGACGATTACGCATATATAGATAGTACCTCAACACTAGAAAAACAAGATAATGAATCTGTAATAACTACCTTTATTCGTCTTGACTCTCTATCCCAAATCGATTCGACAATTAAACCGACGATACAATTAAATATTGTATTGAATCCGGAGGAGATTGAAGAAAAAAATAATGCTTCCATTATAAATCGTCACGACCACCCCATCGATAAATTAAAAAAGCAACTCTTCCATTGGATTAGTCCATCACAGCTTTTTACCAAAGCTGTTATTTACTCGGTCAATATCTTTGGTAATTTCTTGATCCTACTTACTTCTGTGACTTTTATTGCTTTTTTCTTCTTGAGAGATGAAAAGCTATTTGGAAATGGAATCAAGATCGTGATACCCAACCAACATTTTTCAAAAACAGATCACGCACTCAAAGAGTCCAAAAAACTATTGACCAAGTACTTCACAGGTATAGCCATTCAGATCTCCCTTATTTTAGGGTTTTTGGTCACCCTATTATCATTGGTCGGTATTCCTAATGCCTTTTTAATATCCTTTTTTGCAGCCATCATTAATGTGATTCCATATGTTGGTCCTATTCTTGGTGCTGCCTTTGCAACCTTGGTAACCATCAGCTCGAATTTGGATGCTGATTTTTATATAACGACCCTTCCTATGCTTTATAAAGTGGTCGGTATTTTTGTCACGATGCAACTTATTGATGGCTTTATTTTACAACCTTTTATATTTTCAAATAGTGTATCGGCGCATCCTTTAGAAATATTTATTGTTGTTGTAGTCGGTGCTAAATTAGGTGGAATCACAGGTATGGTCATTGCTATTCCTGCTTACACTATCATACGTGTGGTTGCAGCTGTCTTTTTGAAAGAATTTGAAATTGTCCGACGACTTACCGACGGAATAAGTGACGATAATCCATCCTTAACCAATACTGAAAATCAAATCGATGAATCTGAAAATTAGATATAACTCTCCAGTCGTATTGACCTTTGCTTTGTTATCTATGGCTGTTTATTTTATCAATTGGCTTTTCTGGGGTGATCCGATGCCTGGCTCGTCAAGTATGACCTCGCAATTCTTTACCTTAAGAGGTGTTTTCAATTGGTCAAATCCCGTTGACTACATTCGTATGGTCAGTTATCCATTAGGTCATGCTAATAAAGCTCATATTGTCGGTAATATGTCCATCTTCTTACTGATCGCTCCAATTATGGAGGAGAAATACGGATCGAGAAATATCTTGTTGATGATGTTATTTACTGCCATCTTGACTGGTGTTTTCCAGATCATCTTATTTGACAGTGGCCTTCTTGGGGCAAGCGGTATTGTATTCATGTTTATTGTATTGGTTTCTTTTGCTGATGCACAAAAAGGAAGTATTCCATTAACTTTTATATTAGTAGTGATCTTTTTTGTGGGTAAAGAAGTACTCAGCGGCTTCGAGAATAACCAAGTATCAGAATACGCCCATATCGCAGGCGGTTTCTTTGGTGGATTGTTCGGGTTCATGTTTAAAGAAAATAAGATCAAATAAAATCATAATGGGTAAAAGAACTAGGTTCGTTCTTATAACAGTTTGGATTGTATGCTCCAGAGCATATGATGCTTATTGCACCTATCAACTTACGCCAGACCTAACACATGAAGCCAATCCGTTGGTGACTGTCGTTGGTGTATCATCTTGGTCTGTCCTATTATTTATAATAGGCCTTCTTACGGCTTACGTTATCTATGCATATTATAGACATGTCTTCCACCCCATAGATATACTACCCAAAGAAGAGGGGTTTACCCTCAGTAATATGATCGCATTTACCTATTTAAGTCGCAAGGACAATTGGTATGCTGTTTTTTACAAACTCCCAAGTACCTTTTCTTGGTTTACGAATTACATGGGTGCTGTAATGACCAAAGGTTTGATCTATGCGGGAATGGTCTCAACAATAATGTGGTTACTTATTCGACATACCGAATTCTATCCTCCACTTCATAGCCCAGCACTTATTTACTCGATATTAATAACAGGATGTATAGTTATTATTTACAGGTGGAATTGTAAAATGCATCTTGCCTATTTGTCGAAATTTAACTAAGAAATACGAGTTAATACATATCCTTGATGAGAATATAACTCACCCATAGAGATCAGGTATTACGCTCGCTTTACAATTGGAATCTCGATTATCGACAAAAAGCTGTATCTTTGTGCTACCTAACAAAGAGATATCAAATGTTTCAAGAGTATGATGTAATTGTTGTTGGTGCTGGTCATGCAGGCTGTGAGGCTGCTGTTGCAGCTGCCAATCTAGGTGCCCAAGTATTATTGGTAACAATGAACATGGAAGTCATTGCTAAAATGTCATGTAACCCAGCTATGGGAGGTGTCGCTAAAGGTCAGATCGTTCGAGAAATTGATGCACTCAATGGCTATTCTGGAATAGTCACCGATCATACTATGATCCAATTTCGTATGCTAAACCTATCAAAAGGGCCCGCCATGTGGAGTCCACGTGCTCAAAGTGATCGCATGCGATTCGCTGAAAAGTGGCGTCTGATGTTGGAAGCAAATCCCAATATCTCTTTTTGGCAAGAAATGGTGAACGGTATTATTGTCAGAGATGGTCGTGTAATCGGTGTGCGTACATCCTTAGGTTTAGAGATACACAGTAAGACCGTCATCCTAACCAATGGAACCTTTCTAAATGGTATTATTCATATCGGGGAACGGCAAATTAAAGCTGGAAGAGCTGGTGAAAAAGCAGCAACAGGAATCACCGAACAATTGATTGAATTTGGTTTTGAGGCTTCTCGCATGAAAACAGGTACACCACCTCGCGTAGATGGCCGTACGATTGATTGGTCAAAAATGGAATTGCAACATGGAGATGACCCTGCTGGAAAATTCTCCTTTACAGAGACTCCTACCCTGACCGAACAACGCCCTTGTCATATCACCTATACCAATCCTATGGTGCATGATATGCTAAAAACTGGATTTGACAAGTCGCCCATGTTTAATGGACGTATCAGAGGCATTGGTCCCAGATATTGTCCATCTATTGAAGACAAGATCGATCGCTTTGCAGATAGAGAGCGTCATCAACTTTTTGTTGAACCTGAAGGTTGGAACACCTGTGAGGTTTATGTTAATGGTTTTTCCAGTTCACTACCAGAAGATATTCAGTACAAGGCACTTCAGTTGATCCCCGGATTTGAACAGGCAAAAATGTTCCGTCCAGGTTATGCGATCGAATACGACTTCTTCCAGCCCACACAGTTAAAATTAACCTTGGAAACCCAATTGGTCGAAAATCTCTACTTTGCAGGTCAGATAAATGGTACTACAGGTTATGAAGAAGCGGCTTCACAAGGATTGATGGCTGGTATCAACGCCGCCTTAAAAACTCAGGAAAAAGAACCCTTTATTCTAAAAAGATCCGAAGCGTATATTGGTGTGTTAATCGATGACTTGATCAACAAAGGCACCAAAGAACCCTATCGAATGTTTACCTCGCGTGCTGAACATCGAATTTTGTTACGTCAGGACAATGCAGACATTAGACTTACCCCCCTTGTTGAAAAACTAGGTATGCAGGTTGAAAAGCGGATGCAATCTGTACGACATAAAGAAGCAGCAAATAAAACGATTCTTTCTTTCCTTAAGAAATATTCCGTCAACCCAGATCGGGTAAATCCGTATTTTGACCAGATAGGATCTGCTAGATTGAGTCAAAAAAATAAGCTCAGTAAGATATTGTTAAGACCAGGTGTCAAACTCACAGACATTGCTGAATTCGAGCCAGATGTTAAAGAACTTTTGAATACGTATGATTCTGAGATCATCGAATCAGCTGAAATTGCGCTCAAGTACGATGGATATATCCGAAAAGAGATGGAACAAGTTAACAAATTGAATCGATTGGAAAATGTAACATTGAAAGCCCCTTTCCAATACAGCGATATTAAAGGATTATCTTCTGAAGCGGTTGAAAAACTCAATCAGATACAACCTATGACCATCGGTCAAGCAAGCCGTATCAGTGGTGTGTCTCCATCTGATGTCTCCATACTTCTTGTACACTTAGGCCGATAACTCGCTACCTCAACCTTGTATATTTAAACTAAATCTTGAATATTTGTCTAAAAAAAGAGATGGGGTAATTGAACGTTTTATACCTTTGCATTCAACAACTTAAAAACGACAAAAACTACGCACATGATCAGTTTCCAAAAGAAACGTATATCGAACAAAAAGCTAAAAGAGCTTTACTACGATATTCTTCGACCCCGAATGATTGAAGAGAAAATGTTGGTCCTTTTGCGTCAAGGACGCATCTCTAAATGGTTTTCGGGAATTGGTCAAGAAGCCATTGCAGTTGGTATAACTTCTACATTAGATAATGATGAATTTGTATTCACCATGCACCGTAATCTAGGTGTTTTTACAACTCGTCAAGTACCATTAGATCGCCTGTTCTGCCAATGGCAAGGTAAAAGACCTGGATTTACCAAAGGGCGAGACCGTTCTTTCCACTTTGGTGCACCTGAACATCATATTGTAGGAATGATTTCTCACCTTGGCCCTCAATTATCCTTTGCGGGTGGTGTTGGATTAGCCTCTAATTTATCTAAAGAAGCTAAAGTAGCCGTCGCTTTTACTGGTGAAGGTGGTACATCTGAAGGTGATTTTCATGAGGCATTGAATGTGGCTAGTGTTTGGAATCTACCCGTGCTTTTTGTTATTGAAAATAACGGATATGGATTATCGACACCCACTAGTGAACAATATGCTTGTGAGAACTTAGTAGACCGGGCCAAAGGCTATGGCATGGAAGGTCATTTCATAGATGGAAATAACATTCTTGAAGTCTATGAAAAGGTAGATAAGATTGTTAAGTCCATGCGCAATGATCCACGTCCTGTCCTTTTAGAGTGTAAAACATTCCGAATGAGAGGTCATGAAGAGGCCTCTGGAACAAAATATGTACCTAAAGACCTGATGGATTTCTGGGCGGAAAAAGATCCTGTCAATACCTATGAATCCTATTTGCTAGGTGAAGGAATTCTAACTGAAGATGAAATAACTTCTATCCGAAAACAGATCAAAAAAGAAATTGAGGAAAACCTAAAGATCGCATTTGACACACCTGATATAGTAGCTGATCTGACTACTGAAATGGATGATATGTATGCTTCCTATCAGTCTACATCAAGCCAATTAGCAAATCCTGATCAACTGACCGATAAACGAATGGTGGATGCCATTTCGGATGGACTAAAAGAATCCATGCACCAACATAATAATTTAGTTTTAATGGGGCAGGATATTGCTGAGTATGGTGGCGTTTTCAAGATCACAGATGGGTTTGTCAACCTGTTTGGTCGCGATCGTGTAAGAAACACGCCTCTTTGTGAAAGTGCCATTGTTGGTATTGCACTCGGACTGAGTCTTAAAGGATATAAATCAATGGTTGAGATGCAATTTGCTGACTTTGTGACTTGTGGTTTCAATCAGATCGTAAATAACGCTGCAAAATTACACTACCGTTGGGGTCAAAAGGTTGATACTGTCATCCGAATGCCGACAGGTGGTGGTGTTGGAGCTGGTCCTTTTCATTCTCAAAGTACAGAAGCTTGGTTTTACCATGTGCCTGGATTGAAAATAGTGTATCCATCTAATCCAAGGGATGCTAAAGGCCTTCTTATTGAGGCAATCAATGATCCAAATCCGGTTCTTTATTTCGAACATAAAGCATTGTATCGCTCTATGACTGAACAGGTTCCCGATGAAGGATATAGCATAGAGATTGGAAAAGCACATTTACATACCCAAGGTGATGACCTTAGCATTGTCACATACGGGATGGGAGTTCATTGGGCTAATAATATCTGTGATGAGCTTAAAATAAATGCAGATATCCTTGATCTTCGTTCACTTTCACCTATAGATTATGATGCTATACATCAAACCGTACAAAAAACAAATCGTGTACTTCTGTTAACAGAAGACACCTTGACAGGATCGATAATGAGTGATATTTCTGCCTATATCGCAGAAAATCTGTTTGAACATTTAGATGCACCACTTGTGAGAGTAGCCAGTTTAGACACTCCTTTCCCATTTGCTGCAAGTTTAGAAAAACAGTTCTTACCTGTAGAACGACTAAAAGAGAAGTTACAACAACTGATGTCATACTAAACTCATTTGTAAGAATAAAAAAAGGGAGCTATTCATGCTCCCTTTGACATTCTAATTATGATTACTAACCCTTTATTATTTGATATCGAAGATAAAGGTCAATTTTCCCCATTGTTTGGCAGGAGCCTTTGAGTCTACATCAAACCGATATCTTTTAGCAGCTACCACAGCTGCTGCAATTAATTTTGGATCTTTGATTGTGGTTAAACTTCTGATATATTTTGATACAATCACCTTTCCATCTCTTGCTACACCAACTTTAATAGCAACTCTTCCCTTTTCCTTTACCAAGCCTTTGATATTCGGTCTGAAAACAACCCTTCTACCAAAAACGCCTTCTTGGAGATCTTCATCACGTCCCATATCACCTGGCTTTTCATCATTACCAAGTGCTGTACCTCCATCTTCTTCTTGCACCTTATCTGTAGTAGACTCAGCTGGTTGGTTAGAAACGGGTAGCACTTCCTCAACCACCTCGTCCTGGGTTGATTCGTTATTCGTTTCTTGAACATCTTCTTGTGTTTCAATAAAATCAGTCTCTTCATCTTCTAAGGTTTCTGTCTCAAATGAATTCACCTGCTCAACTACAGGCTCTGTTTGAATCTCTTCAGCAGCTGCACTACTTTCTTGCGAAATTTCTTGAGAGGCACCGGCTCTGGCTTCTGTTTCAACATTAGGTGTAAATGTTGACTCAATGATATTCATTTCGGACAGATCATAATAGACCAACCCGGGCTCTTCTAACTGAATTTCCTGTACTTTGTTAGCTAACGGACTAAAAGCTAAACCCAATAAAGCCATGTGAAAAAAAACAGTGATCGCGAATCCTCTTTTTCTGTTTTTTTCTTCTTTTGCCTGATGTACGATATAAGCACTCATAGTAATTAGTTTATAGTTAGAAAAATGAATGTCATCTTACTATAAACTAAATGCGTGCCAAAATTATTGCCCAAACAAAAAAAATATCCACTATAGATTGATAACCAATAATTTATATTGGATATTTTAAAATAACGTGTTATAAAAATATCTTAGTTAAGCCTTGTTTCTTTAGCTTTTGCCATGGCATTGTTTAAACTTTTTACCAGAACCACATGGGCAAGGTTCGTTTCTACCTACCTTTTTATCCACACGCTTAAACGTCTTTGGTTTTTCCTGTTGACGGGACTGTCCTGCTTGTTGGGCGGCTCTACGCATCGCCTCCTCTGCCTCTTTCTGCTTTTCGATATTCGTTTTTACTTGGGAGTTATCCACATTTATTTCCTTAGCTTCAGATACTTGGTCAGGATTCTGAACAGGAACTAAACCCCTGAAGAGAAAAGAAGCAATTTCTTTGTTGATACGATCCAGTAACTGTTCAAATAATTTGAATGCTTGGTTTTTATACACAACCAAGGGATCTTTCTGCTCAAATGAGGCCGATTGAGTTTGGTCTTTCAGTTCATCCATATCACGTAGATGTTCTTTCCAAATATTATCGATCAAAGCTAATGAAACTGCTTTTTCAATTTCTTTTACGATCGAATTCCCTTGCGTATTAATTGCCTCTTCCAGATCAGCACCAATCTCCATGCCCTTGCTGCCATCTACAAAGGGTATTGCAATCTTTGTAAATGTATTACTTGGATCATTGTACACGCGATTCACAACAGGCATGATCATTTGTTTAACAATACTGAACTTTTCATCATAGTTCGTTCTTGCTTGTTCAAACAAGTTGTCTGTTAATGTATTTACTTCTCTATTTAAAAAGGCCTCTTCGCTAATGGTAGGTGAAAAACCCATGTACCGAATCACATCTTGATTAAAACCAGTATAATCATTATTGCCTCGGTGAGTAGCAACGATCGAATATGCCAAATTATCGATCATATCATTGATATCCACATCCAGACGCTCCCCACCTAGTGCATTGTTACGCTTCTCGTAGATATTCTCTCGTTGAATATTCATAACGTCATCGTATTCCAACAATCGCTTACGTATACCAAAATTATTCTCCTCGACTCTTTTTTGGGCTCTTTCAATTGATTTAGTGATCATTCCATGCTGAAGAACATCACCCTCCTTGTGTCCCATTGCATCCATTGCCTTTGCAATTCGTTCTGATCCGAATATACGCATCAATTTATCCTCTAAAGATACATAGAACTGGGACACACCCACATCTCCCTGACGACCGGCCCGACCTCGTAGCTGCCTGTCCACTCGACGAGAGTCGTGACGCTCCGTACCAATAATGACCAAGCCACCTGCCTCTTTAACAGCATCTGTTATCTTGATATCTGTACCACGGCCTGCCATATTTGTAGCAATAGTTACCTGACCTGTTTGTCCTGCCGTAGCAACAATCTCTGCTTCACGTGCGTGTTGTTTGGCATTTAATACGTTATGATCGATCTTACGTAATTTCAATAATTTACTCAACATCTCTGATTGTTGAACCGAAGTGGTACCTACCAGAATTGGTTGGCCAGCCTCTCTAAATTCCAATACATCATTGATGATGGCATTATATTTCTCACGTTCTGTTTTATAAACCAGATCATTTCTGTCATCTCGAGCAATCGGCTTATTAGTTGGAATGACAACCACATCCAACTTATAAATATCCCACAACTCCTGCATTTCTGTTTCGGCTGTACCAGTCATTCCTGACAATTTATTATACATCCGGAAGAAATTCTGCAATGTGATGGTGGCGTACGTCTGAGTCGTTTTCTGTATCTTGACATTCTCTTTTGCTTCCAAAGCTTGATGAAGACCATCTGAATATCGGCGACCTTCCATAATACGTCCTGTCTGCTCATCTACGATCTTTACGTCGTTATTGATGACAACATACTCATCTTCTTTATTAAATAACGTATACGCTTTTAGCAATTGACGCATCGCGTGTAATCGCTCGTTCTTAGCAGCATAAGATGCGATAGCTTTGTCTTTTAACTGAACGATCTCTTCTTGGCTAGCATCCTCTTTCTCATCAAGGTCATTCAAGATACTGCCGATATCTTCCAATAAGAATAACCCTTCCTCTCCTGAAATATTTCCAAGGAAGGAACGTCCATGATCGGTTAATTCGACCGATCGATTTTTTTCTTCAATCACAAAATACAACGGTGCATCCGCCTTGGGCATATGTTTAGATTGCTCCTGCATGTAATGCTTCTCCGTTTTCTGAAGAACAGTCATCATACCCGGCTCTGATAAGAATTTGATCAATGCACGGTGCTTTGGCAATCCTCTATATGCTCTGAACAAAGCAAGTCCACCTTCACCTTCCTCAGCACCTGTATTTCCTTCGCTGATCATTTTCTTTGCATCTCTCAAATATTCACCTACAAGCTTTCGCTGAGCTGCCTCGAGATTTTGAACAAAACCTTTTAGTGAAATAAAAAGATCCTCCCTGTTGTCGTCAGGGGTTGGCCCTGAGATGATCAAAGGTGTCCGTGCATCATCTATCAAAACTGAATCCACCTCATCGATCATGGCAAAATAAAAATTTCGCTGAACGACT
>CAXQBA010000295.1:0-2487 GCA_964221885.1 Luminiphilus sp.
GGATCAGCCATGATCACTTTGAGTTTGGGAGATACAACTAAATCTTGAGCTAGTGATAGTCGTATGTCATTAGGAATAAAATCAATTTTAATGAAAGATTTTATATTATTCAATTGCACGGTATCCAAATCAATATTATTGATGGTCAAATAATTGACCAGACGTGTGCACAAAGTAGCTATGATATCAACACGAAGTGGTCCATTTCCACTCATAACGATACCTTGTAAGTGATCTAATACTTGCGTTTTAAAATCATCTGCATTGATCAGTTCTTCTGGTGTGATCAGTTTACTTAAATTATTATTGACGAAGGACATGAAAGTAGCCACCGTATTACTGTCAAGGCATGCATCAGCTAACATTTGAACTAAACCAAGTTCTTCATCCAAATGCTCTATACTAGCTATCTGTTCGAAAAATTGAACCAACGAACGTGGTGTGGTTCTATTTCCTGTCACGATTTCTGGATAGGTCAAGACAAAGTTAATACCTCTTTGATCGATCTTGTTATTTTCTGCCCATTTTGACCACTCTTTCACATCAAATTCCATTGTAATATGAAGAAGTCGAGTCAACATGGCATCATCCATAGGTGTTACCGAGTAGTCACCACCATCTGGATTAGCTGTAAGAATGATATTCCATTGTTCTGGAAGTTTCCAACTGACGAGCTCGTGATTCTGAAGTAATTGCATGATGCCTCTCAAAATCCGATCATCAGCTCTATTTGCGTCGTCTATCAGTAAAATACCCGGGCCTTTTCCTTTAGGTACCCATTCTGGTGCTACAAAAACAGTCTTATTATCAATAATGGATGGCATACCGATGAGATCTCCCATCTCCTCGAACTGAGCAGGTGCTATGTATACGAATTCATACTCATTTTCTCTAGCAAAGTCTTCAACGAGTTGGGTTTTACCAATCCCGTGTTTACCCCATATGCAGAGGGGTGTTTTACGTTTACCTTCTGCTTCATTTTTTTGATTGCTTTCAATTGTGTGTGAAATAAATCGTTTCACCTCATCAGCACTTGATTTAGTGCCATAGAGAAGATAGTTAAAGTGATTGCTCATTATTAATTTCCATTAAGTGGATACCAAATTAACTAAATAATTATATATCGACAAACGATTTACCTGTTGTCAAATAATAAAAAAAATAGCATATATTAGATGTGAGGATTAGTCATTAATTCTCACTGCGAAAAATGATAACCACATGATACAACGTTTAAATGATGTCATGTCTATGGCTTCGTTCATAGAAAACGAATCGTATATAACATGGAACGAGGATATACTACAAGCAATATCAAAGAATTATGCGTATCTACATCATATTTTAGATGATACTCCTGATATGATCTATGGGATCAATACAGGCTTTGGTTCTTTATGTAATATTCGTATTGATGAGGAGGAATTGGTAGAGTTACAAAGGAATCTCGTTATATCTCATGCTTGCGGAACAGGTGATTTGGTTCCAAAAGAAATTTGCCAATGGATACTCTTATTGAAGATTAAAAATTTCTCATTGGCCCATTCAGCAGTTTCTACTGAATTATTTTCATTCTTAACGAACTTATATAATCAAAAAGTTTTTCCTGTAATATATCAATTAGGTTCCTTGGGTGCTTCCGGTGATCTGGCACCTTTAGCACATCTAAGTTTACCCATTTTAGGAGAGGGTGAGGTATATTACAATGGAATGATCTCTTCATCCAAGGAGGTATTATCAAAGATCGGTATGTCTGCACTTTCTTTACAAGCTAAAGAGGGCCTTGCTCTTTTGAATGGTACACAGTTTTCACAAGCCTATGGATGTTGGAGCTTGGTAAAAGCACATAAACTCTTACGGTTGGCAATAATGATTTCTGCCGCATCTGTTGAAGGATTTCATTGCAACATGGCACCATTCAATGTACTCTTGCATCAAGTCCGACCTCATCCAGGACAGCAATTTGTAGCACATCAAATATTAAATTTATTAGAAGGGAGTGATCTACCGGATATCGATAAGAGTAGCGTACAAGACCCGTATGCATTTAGATGTATACCACAAGTATTGGGCGCCTCTATTGATGCATTTTTATATGCAAAACAAGTATTTGATCGTGAGGTGAATAGCGTAACGGATAACCCAACGGTTTTTGATAAAGCGGATCTTATCTTATCAGGTGGAAACTTTCACGCTCAACCTTTGGCATTAGCTATGGATTTTTTAGCAATTGCCCTTGCAGAAGTAGGTAATATTTCAGAACGCCGATTATATCAATTGATCTCTGGTCAGCGAGGATTACCCGTATATCTTTCTCACAATCCAGGAAAAGAATCTGGCGTAATGATCTTACAATACACAGCAGCCAGTATTGTGAGTCAGAATAAACAATTATGTACACCTGCTTCGGTTGACTCTATTGTTTCGTGTAATGGGCAGGAAGATCATGTCAGTATGGCTTCAAATGCGGGAACAAAACTGTATAGA
>CAXQBA010000296.1:0-2496 GCA_964221885.1 Luminiphilus sp.
GTTGTTTTTAAATTTTATGAAATGATAGAGTTTGTAAGTATTCAATAAACGTAAACTTGGAGTGTTACTTAAAAGGTTACGTTTAATTATATGAATAAACGTTGATATTAAAAAGAAAGTAAGGGAGGTGAGGTGCGTTTTTTGTAAAAGATGGTATATTTTTAACAATCGGACATCGGATTTGGTTGTCATTAACGGTTCTATTCGAGCTAAATTGTGCGTTGCATCGATGGTTTTTGCCAAATAATCTAGTGTGGAATCTAATTGAGCATGCAAAACCGGATTGTCAATGTGAGAGATCGGAATGTTGTGTTGCTTTGCTTCCATACCAAAAAGCGTGTCTTCATGACCATAAGTGGAAACCGATTCGTTAAACTGTATTTGATCAAAAATGGACTTTTTGATAAGGAAATTATTGGTCATAAAGGATTTGTATGTACTCACTGAACGTTGTTTAGCATTTACCGATTCTACAGTAGTACCATAGAGCCAGTGTAATAAATAGCTTTTGTCTTCAGGTTTTTGATCGCTATACACTCTTCCACCACATAATATAGTGTAATTAGGAATCAATTGCACATATTTTAACATAAAATTTTTATCGATGATTGCTGCATCACAATCAAGAAATAAAAGATGGTCATGTTGAGCGCGTTTGACCAATAGATTTCGGATGCGAGATCGACCTATGTTTTGAGGTAATGCTTCATAGCAAACATGATCCAATTCATCGAGCTTTTGGTTTATTGCATCATACGTTGGATTAGGGGAAGCATCATCTATGAGTACGATCTCAAAATTTACAGCGATTAGTTCTAACTGATCATAAAGTTCTTTAACCAGAACTGTAACATCAACATTGTAAATTGGTATGAGTATAGATATCAAATTCAGTGTGTTTAGACTAAAGATAAAAAATTTATGCATTCAATATATTTTTACACTCATTCAAAACTGAGCCTAACATTTTTGTATTTTCGTGCTATTGAAAATCGAATCAATGACCAAAGAACTTTCAACACATACCGAACAGCATAACTTTGCGTTTCAATTTTTACGTGTTTTTATTGTGCTGCTACTCCTAGGGCGTTCATATCAAGCATTCGTCTTCGATTTGCCTTTTCGAACGGTATTTTGGGATGAGTATATGTTAAAAGACATCATCGAATCATTAACTTCAGATACGTGGCAAGCCTATGTAACCAATAAGAGCTTTCCCACGGATTCTTTCATTATTGCTATTCAATGGTGCTTTGGAGGAATTTGGCTGCTAACGGCTCTGGGAATTGCTTTTGGTCTCACAAAAAAAAGAATCGTTCAAGGTTTTATATGGCTCAGTTCTTTTTTATTATTGACTCTTGCCCTGTGTTACAGTAAAGAACGATTTTGGCAACTTGGACAATTCTTTGAATATGCAGCTCAAGTTAGTTCACCAGTTTTTTTTCTTTGGATCGTTACCCATAGTAAATCGATAACCAGCATCCATTTTTTTATTCAAATTGCTGTATCGATCACATTTATTTCACATGGGTTGTATGCTATTGGATTTTATCCCCAACCAGATTATTGGCTTCAATGGTGTCAGGATGTCTTTTTATTTGCATCCGATCGACAGGCATCGGTCTTTTTGATTGTTATGGGAGTTTTGGATCTGGTAGCCGCCATAGGAATTTTTATTCCATTCCTAAGAAAATGGTCGCTACTGTATTGTGTAATTTGGGGTTTTATGACGGCATTAGCCCGGATCTATTGCAATTTTGATGTAACCATACCAGTCACCTCATTCTTACATTGGTGGCATGAATCGGCATATCGCATATTACATGGTGGGTTGCCATTGTATATGTACCTAACTTGGTATAAATCGTCTAGTAAAGGATGACGACGATCTATTTGATACCCGGTTTAGCTTGTGATCGACAATTGTTTGATCCATTATTTGAACATTTGAACAATATGACTTCTACTAATGAATTCAATTTTGTCGTGCTAGAACATTTGGAACCCATTGATATACACGAAGAATTATCGGAATATGCAAAAAGATTGGCTGACCATATACCCGACAAGGAATCAATCGTAATTGGTGTTTCTTTGGGAGGAATCATTGGAATTGAATTATCCAGACATCGAACATTTAAAGTTCTGATTACGATCTCTTCAGTAAGTCATTATAAACAAGTACCAAGATCAATACGGGTTTTGCAATTTTTCCCAATTCACCGTGTCGTGCCTTCAAAACTTTCAAAGTGGTGCTTGATTCATTTCGCTAAATGGTTTAAGATCGTACACAAGGAATACAGATATATTTGGAAACGTATGGTTGATCAATCGACTGATAAACATCTTTCTTGGGGACGACATCAGGTCATTCATTGGAGAGGCAAGTATGCCGATTGTCCACATTTTCGAATCATCGGTGACAAAGACCATATTTTTAGCAACATTAATGAAACGGATATTGTTATTAAAGACGGAAACCATGCTATGGTAATG
>CAXQBA010000297.1:0-4605 GCA_964221885.1 Luminiphilus sp.
TCAGCATTATCAAGGTCGGATCGAACTCGATGGCAGTCATATTTCGCCCTTCGCAAATTTCCCCGATATCTCGATCGACCTGGAGGGGGTTCGCATCTATGAAACAAAAGACCGTAGTCAACAACCCATCGTAGACGTACAAGATGCCTTTTTAGGATTTGATATCTGGCATATACTGCGTGGCGACTATCAACTTCACTCGATCCTGCTCAAAGAAGGCTATGTTAAATTCATCCAACACCAAGATGGCAGTTTCAACATTGTTCAGGCGCTTGTTCCTACCGATACAGCATCTATTGAGGATGAGGAGAGCGAACCCTTTCAATTGAACATTGAAAACATCCAACTCGAAAATGTCGATATCCATAAGGTCAATGAAGCAACCGCTATCGATCTGGATTTCTTCGTCAATGATGCCAAGGCTAAACTTCGGCTATCTGGCGCGCATACCTATGTCGATCTGGATAGTCGCTTCGAAATGAATCTGATCGAAAATAGCGATACAACGTTCATCAAACACAAGCATTTTGAGCTCATCTCAAGCGTTGATATTGATCTGGACAAAGGACTGATCCAAGTGGCTCCTTCGACCATCAAACTGGAAATGGGCGAATTCAATATCAAGGGGTCGTTTGATATCGAGAATGATCAATATATCGATCTTGAAACACATGGAACCAGGCCTAATTTTGATCTCTTGATCGCTTTTGCCCCCGAAGAACTCATTCCGACGCTGCAAAGCTATGAGAATCGTGGAAAAGTCTACTTCGACGCGACCATTCAGGGAAGTACGGCCAATGGCAACATCCCACACATCGAAGCACAGTTCGGTTGTGAAAAAGGCATGATCGGCAACAATCAGAATAATAAACGAGTCGATGATATCGCCTTCAATGGCTATTTTAGAAATGGAGCAACAGGTGGTGGACTCGAAACCATGGAATTTGGTCTCAAAGATTTTAATGCCCGTCCTGAAGCAGGCCGATTCTTTGGTGATCTGGAAGTCAAGAATTTCCGATCCCCCGAAATTGAACTTCAACTCAATTCGCAATTCGACCTCGGGTTCCTGGTTGCCTTTTTTAATCTAAAAGGACTCACCGATATGTCAGGATCCGTCGATCTGACTATGAACTTCCACGATATTATTGATCTACAGAACCCCGAAAAGAGTATCGAACGACTCAACGAATCCTATTTCACCGAATTAGAGATCCGAAATCTGAACTTTCAATCCAAGGCTTTTCAATTGCCTTTCAAGGACCTGAACCTTATTGGTCATGTGGAAGGTCATAAGGCCTACATCGATACGATCAGCGGTCAAGTAGGACACTCTGATATTTTTGTAACGGGTCAGGTCTCTGATCTACCCGCTATTCTCCATCATACCGACGATAGTGTCTGGGTCAACCTATATATGCGTTCCGATCTATTGGATGTAGAACAATTAACGCATGTGGATAGCACGAAAAAAGGGGTGGACGAACAGATCACAGATTTTGAACTAGACATGGCTTTTAAAAGTTCAGCTAGAGCCTTTACCGAATCAGTCAACTTACCTGAGGGAGAGTTTTTTATTCGAAATCTGCATGCTCAATTGGAACATTACCCACACGAATTTCATGATTTCAATGCCGATCTGTATATAGAAAAAGAAGACCTCCGATTAATCGACTTTTCAGGTGAATTGGATAAGAGCGACTTTCACTTCTCAGGTCGCATGAAGCACTATGACTTTTGGTTCAATCATGTTCTTGAAGGTGATGCTGAGCTTGAATTTGACCTAACCTGTGATCATCTCTATTTAGAGGATGTGCTCGTCTATAAAGGTGAGAATTATATTCCGGCCGATTACCAACATGAAGAATTTCAAGGCTTCAAACTACATGGACGCACCCTACTCCATTTCAAAGATCACCAGATGAAATCAGTAGATACCTACTTGGAGCAACTCGACTGTAAAATGAAGGTCCACCAGTGTGCATTCAACGATTTCAAGGGACGTATCCACTACGAAGATCAACACATTAGTACCGAAAAGTTTCAGGGGCGTATCGGACGTAGTGATTTTCTGCTGGACCTCTACTGGTATACTGGAAAAGACCCACAACTTCGCAAGAAAGATCATTATATCCATCTGGTCTCAGATCGGCTCGATATCAATCAATTACTTGAATGGGAGCTCCCCTCAAATGAGACGGACACGATCAAAAAAATAGACCATGATGCGGGCTTCTCGGTCTTCAATCTACCCTTCTGGGAAATGCAATTCAAGGCAGAGGTCGGTGAACTGACCTATCATCAATACAAGATCAAAGACATGGATGTCGCTATTCGCATGACCGAAGATCGATACATACACATCGACACCTGCACCATGGAGATCGCTGATGGACAATTTGATATCAAAGGCTATTTCAATGCATCGGATAGCAATGAGATCTACTTCAGTCCTGACTTTTATGCCGAAGGATTAGATATCGATAAATTCATGGTCAAATTCGACAATTTTGGTCAGGATTATGTGGTTTCTGACAACCTACACGGTGTGATCAACTGTGATATCAGTGGTAAATTACACGTCCATAAAGACCTAACACCGATGTTGGAAAAATCCAATTTCCTGATCGATCTGCAAGCTGTAAATGGTCGATTGGATAATTATCAGCCAGTGGAATATCTCTCTGATTATTTCAAGGATAAGAACCTTAAAAAAATACGCTTCGATACACTACAAAACACGTTCAAAGTGGTCGATCATACCCTTCAAATACCGGTCATGACCATCAATTCCAGCTTAGGATTTATTGAACTTTGGGGTGAACAAGAAATGGGAAACACGCAAAAAATGGATCTTTTTGTCAAGGTACCTTTGAAAATGATCACACGAGCGGTTCAACAAAAGCTCTTTAAGAAGAAACCAGATGAGATCGATCCGGATCAAGAAGACGCGATCGAATATCAAGACAAATCCAAAAAAATAGCCTATGTAACGGTACATCTCATCGTCGATGAAAATGGCTATCAGATCATCTTACAACGCGATAAGAATCGAATGAAAGATGAACGAAAAAAGAAGCGTGAGGAGCGTATCGAAAAGCGAAAAGCACGACAGAGGGCAAATAAAAGAGGGTGAACTGGTCAAAATATAAAAACTTATGAATAATGCATCCCTCATCAACCGCTTAAAAGAAGTACTCACAGAGGGTACTTGGGTGACCGGCACCAATCTACTTACGGTCATTCGCCAAACGCAATGGCCACAAGCCAATCAATCGGTCAATTGCCTCAACTCCATCGCCCAGCTCACCTTCCATTTGACCTATTATATGAAAGGTGTAAATGATGTCTTGGCCGGCCAACCATTGACCATCCGCGATCAATTCAGTTTCGATATACCCCCCTTACAATCTGAAGCAGACTGGGTCAAACTCGTTGACAATTTTGAAAAAAATGCCTTAATACTCATTGATCAGGTATCACAATTATCATCTAAAGAGCTGGATAAAGATTTTGCCGATAAAAAATATGGCTCTATTCGTCGTAACATCAATGTATTGATCGAACATAGCTACTATCACTTGGGACAAATGGTGCTGATCAAAAAAATGATCAAATCAAATACTAAATAGGCTTAAATACTGGTTTCTACTACATGAAACATCTTACCTTTATCCTTCTTTGTGTTCTCATTATACAAAGCCTACAAGCTCAGCATTCATTGGAATTTGATACGAATGATGTGACACCATTATTCTATAAACGAGTTCAGATAAAGAACTTTTACCCATCGAAAAAAAATATTGATACAACCCTAATGAATGCAGACCTTCAACGCATTTCAGAACAATACCAACTTTCAGATTCAGTCCTGATCAAGGAAATCTTTTATGAATTGCACATCCAACCCATCTGTCACAAGATTGTAGATCATATAAGTCCTGATTTCTGGGAAAAAGAAAAAAAGAATACAGATGACTTCACAGATATGATACCATGGTCTGGTCGAACATTCAGCCATGTTGCCAATCTAAACCTGAGAACGGGCACACTAACTCGTCAACGTTATGATGTTGATATCGCCATGGTGTTGCTAGATGAGCGGACTGGAAAACACTATTATTACCTAGCTAAATGCGCAGACACACCTTTACCATTTATTTCTAACAACCCAAAGAAGCACTAATATAAATTGGCATTAAACTGCGTTTGCTCTATTTGATATTACATAAAAACATTAAATAAAATTAAATTCGTTTTTATTTATGGATATTGTTAATTTTACAATATCATTTTTTTAAAACCTCATTACAATGCTACTCAAAAACTACACTAAAGCAAGAGGCTTGTTGAGTCTCTTAGGTTTTTTTTCTTTTCTACTTTTTAATAATTCTATTGTAAATGCTCAGTGTTCGGGCAGTAATATTATAACAGATCCAGTCGATTTCCAATGGACCTTCCATCCAGCATCTGCAACCAATCCAGAAGCCTATTACAGTGGTACGATGGAAGTTGGAGAGACTACGATTACATTCAATAATGGTGAAACCTTAACTACTCGAGCTTATCGTCAGCAAGGAGGTACGTATTAGATCGGAAGAGCACACG
>CAXQBA010000298.1:0-11496 GCA_964221885.1 Luminiphilus sp.
ACGAAAACAAACATCTATGGTATGGGTGTATGTTCTTTGCCTGATAAGTATTGTTGGTGCGCTTATTTTATCCTCGCAAGTACATCAATTCAGTGAAGAAGTATTGGGGATGAATCCTGAAAGTGGAGCTGAACACATGGGTCAAGGAACATTCTGGCGTATCGGTATGCCAAATATCATTATCGGCATACTTGCCATAATCATGCAACGAGTCAATAAAAATCAGAAAAAAGCCAATCCTTTAACGTAAACGATCTGCTGACTTTACAAGTCGTTCATCCTTGAGAATTGAATATCGCGCAAGCATTAATGGAAAGACCGTTAAAAATGGAATGACCAAACCTGTCATCTTTAAAGAGCCTGGCAGTTGATATGCTGAGTAGCCAATCCAAAAAAGTAATCCACAACTAAGTAAAGCACAAAAAACACTCATTCGTGCCTGTAGCACCCGATTTCTGAAAAGAAAGATACTTAGAACAGATAGAGCGAAACACAACGACACTACGATCAACAAAATCGAATCATCATAGATATCAAAGCGTGCATCTTCAAGAATTCCTGGACTAGTCTGCTGACTCGTTGCTAATGGAACAAAGAATAAAAGCCCCTGTAAAACAGATGCAACTAATAAGTAAATGGATTGTATTCGTTGGATCATATCACAAAATTTGCTCACAAAATACACATACCATCTATACTATCCGAAAATATTTTCATTCCTTTGTCGAAAAAGGAGAAAATTTTATTGTTGAGTGATCAGAAAGAGCGTTCATATTGTAGGTGCAGCACGAACATCATTCGGAAAATTGAATGGACGTCTATCTCACATCCGTCCTGACGATCTTGCGGCCGATCTGTTGAAACAACTACTATCCAGAAATAATATCAACCCAAAATGGGTCGATCGATTGATTATTGGTTGTAGTAATCAAGCAGGTGAAGACAATAGAAATATAGCCCGTATGGTCAGTGTTTTGTCAGGCTTACCCTTTGAAACGCATGCGGTAACCTTAAATAGCTTATGTACATCCGGATTAGAATCGATTATACAAGGTGCTCGATGCATTGCTTTGGGAGAGGCTGACCTGATTGTATGTGGCGGCGTTGAGAGTATGTCTCGAAGTCCTTTGGTTACATCAAGTATAAGTAATAAGACATTTGATAGTACGATCGGTTGGCGTTTTGTAAATCCAAAGATGACTGATTTTTGTCCTACCTACTCAATGCCTCAAACAGCTGAATGGGTCTGTTCAACTCTGAAATTAGATAAAAACAAATTAGATGATCTTGCCTTTGAAAGTCGTGAACGATATGAGAAAGCTATTGCCAACAACATTCATCAACAAGATATCATTTCACATTCAACAGAACTAGTACCAAAACCCTACATTGACGAACCACACCGCGTTCTATCTAGAAATCTGATGAATAAGTTACCGTTTATCGAAGAAACGGGTCGCTACATTACCCTGGGTAATGCAGCAAGAATTGGTGATGGCGCTGGGCTCGTACTATTGGCATCGGATTCATTCATTCATGAATATGGCGTACCATCCCTAGCAAAGGTTGAGCAGTGGTCATCAGTGGCTTGTCATCCGAACGATATGGCAAAAGCATCGACAACAGCCATTCAAAAGTTGATCAAGGAACATTCTTTAGATATTCATCAGATCGACGCAATAGAACATGCAGAATCCTTTTCGCTTCAAACCTACCTGATCAGTAATGAGTTTAAATTCCATACCGATCGAATCAACAGACATGGTAGTAATATCTCTACAGGTAACCCTATCTCTGCAGGTCCTATGCGAGCAATGGTTCGAATGACTCATCTCATTCATAATGGATTGGAGAATGGATTGGTTACTAGTTCGGCTGGGCTTGGACAAGGTACAGCACTTCTTCTACAAAAAGTGGAACTTAGGGTATGCGTTTTTTGTCAGATATTCACTTAAAATGTCGATCCATAGGTAAAGCCATTTATAATTCAAAGTGGTTGCATCCAGTACTTTACCCATTCTATGAAGTGGTTATCAAAACATTCATTTTTTATTTCAAGCGTCGGGTTTTTAGACTTGGGGCGGCAATGGCATATTACACCATTTTTTCACTACCTGCAATACTGATCGTAATCATTGGTATGTTAGGATATTTTTTGGGTGAATCAGCTGTTGAAGGACAAATTTACCAACATTTAGTCGATGTTTTAGGTCAACAATCAGCCCTTCAGATTGAAAAAGCGGTTGCCTCCATTGGTAGTCCATCCGAAAATTACTGGGCTACATTATTAGGTTTGGTTGTATTACTATTTGTAGCAACTGGTGTATTCTATGCACTTCAAGAAGCATTGAATCAAATTTTTCAAGTAGAGGAATTACCAAGAAAAACAAAACTTCTCGAAAACATCATAAATAGAGCCTTATCGATTGGTGTAGTATTAAGTATTGGCGGTCTTCTCTTATTATCCATGTTGAGTAATGCTATTCTTCAACAACTGAGTATCTGGGTTAAATTAAATGAACCGTATCTTCTAAATAAAATACCAGAGGATTTCCAACAGACTCGAATGATTGTTCAATATATGAGCAGCTCATTCATAAGTGTCCTCAATCTATGTATAACCCTATTTTTGATCGCATTGTTCTTTGCACTTTTGTATAAAATACTACCTGCTGTCAAGTTGGCAACCAAATACGTGATGGCAGGGGCTTTGTTTGCCGCTAGTCTATTTTGGGTTGGACAGATTGGATTGAACTACTACATAAAAAATACGAATTTTGTGACTGCTTATGGTGCAGCTGGTTCATTGATCGTCGTACTGGTTTGGGTTTACTATAATGCACAATTGATCTTCTTGGGTGCTGAATTTATACGAGCAATCAGTCAATTCAAGAACTATAAGATCCAACCAAAACGATTTGCTAAAATGCTTCAAAAGAAAGCGAATCGATCTATTCATTCTGCAACTGTACAGACAGAACTGGATGATACCAACGTTGATAAAGTAAAAATATCTCTGGTTGAGCCAACAAATACAGAGGATTCATTACCTTAATAATGGAATGATAATTGATAGTTGAATAGTACTAATGAATAGAGTAATTTACATATTCATCTTGTTGTTTACCGTGGTTTCAGCACATGCTCAAAAAGGTTGTACTACAGGTGACTGTGAGAATGGAAAAGGTCGATTTGTCTTTGACAATTGGGATAAGTACATTGGTGAATTCAAATACGGTCAATTCCATGGTAGAGGCAATTATTATTATGCCAATGGAAATGTCTACAAAGGACAATGGTTGTCTTCGAAACGACATGGATACGGAACATTCTTGTGGAAAAACGGTGATAGTTACATCGGTGAATATAAAAACCATCAGCGAAATGGAGAAGGCACCTATGTATTTGCTAATGGTACAGAGGAAAAAGGCATTTGGGAAGAAGGTGCTTTAGTAAGAAAGGTTTTTCCCAATCAGGTTGAGATGACGCTACCATTTGAAAGAGATAAAAACGAAACTAAAGATACCTCCTCTCTAATAGCCATAACTTCAGCCCAATCAAATCAAGCAACTTTTTTCAGGGCAAAAAATGTGATCGATAGCTCTCAAAAACGAACTGCATTGATCATTGGTAATGCAAACTACCGTAACGTGCCACTTAAAAATCCAATAAATGATGCAAAAGGAATGGCACATGTGTTAAATGAATCTGGATTTGATGTGTATTTATTCACAAACCTCGAACAAAAAACATTCAAAAAAACAGTTCGGGATTTTGGAAAGACCCTTCGAAAAAAAGGGGGTGTTGGACTGGTTTATTATGCGGGGCATGGCCTTCAAACTCAAGGTAGAAATTATCTATTACCTATTGATGCCGAAATAGAAAAGCTTCAGGATATTGAATTTGAATCCATAGATCTTGGCCGTGTCCTGGTTGAGCTTGAATATGCTGAAAATAATATGAACATACTGATTCTAGATGCCTGTCGGGACAATCCATATAAAGGTGAATTTGAAAAAAGAGAGCAAATTGGTAATACGGGTCTTGCAAGTGTAACTATTGCACCCCACAACTCTTTTATCGCTTTCGCTACCTCCCCAGGCAGTGCTGCGATTGATGGTAAAGGTGACCATGGCCTTTACACTCAGGAATTGATTGAAACATTGCAAGAAAGTAGCCTTACTTTGGAAGAAATATTCAAGCGAGTCCGAAAGAATGTCCGAATTAAATCAAATGGAAAACAAATTCCTTGGGAAAGCTCATCCATTGAAGAGGATTTTTATTTTAGATACTAAGCTTGAGTATGCAGCAATTCATTCATTATTTACAAACAAAAAAATGGCTTCAGGTAAGTATCCTGTGTGTCATATTGTTTGCTACGAGCTACCTCTGGAATATTTCCAAAAAAACAGCACCCGACCTTGAGCAAATAAGTCAACGAATATCATCAGGTATTGAAAAAAAGCAGGCAGCGTTGATGCAGCTCTACAATAACCCTTCTTTTCTATTGCAATCGATTTCTGGTCAAGTTCCTAAAGACACCCTCGACAAATACCAATCTGAAATTTACAGCATCATTATACTGGATGATAAAGACTCCATCGTATTTTGGTCAAATAATCGTGCACTCCCCCTTCGTAACGATCTGAAGTATTATCCAAATGATCGGATTCAGAAATATGAGATCGGAGAATCCATTTATTTAAAAACGGTTAAAGCGTTTTCATTCTTAATCAATGATACGACTCAACATTATAATTTTATTTCCTTATTACCCATTTTTAAACACTATTCAATCACCAATAATTATCTGTTTGACCACTTTCCTATTATCGATCTTGACGAATCTAATGAAATCAGATTGTCTAAAAATACCAACGATCAGGTGGTTCCAATCAGTACAAATGATTACATCTACATTACCAATAAAGTTGATGAAAAATGGCAGTTGACAAATGGTGTGATTTTCCTATTGTCATTAATTGCTTGTCTCCTATTTATATTACTACTGTGTGAGTTCAGTTTCCAAATAATGAGACGATTCTCCATTCTGTTGGGTTTTACGTTTTTTGCAACATTCTTCTCTGTTTTCAGACTGGCTACCGTCTTTTATGAAATACCCCTCCAAAGCCAAACATTACAACTCTTTGGTAATAAAATCTCAAATGCAAATACACTTTGGGCGTATTCGTTGGGAGATTTGATCTTTGACACACTACTAATTGGTGTGGCGACCATTTATTTCAACCGGAAACTACTAACACTTTCACAAGAACAGATCCTTTCGATCAAAGATTCATTCTTGAATAAGATCTTATTCCATTTGTTGATTATTATTGGTTTGTTTAGCTTATTTCTAGGCGTAGAAGATATTATAACCTCATCATTTATTTCCTTTAATTTCAACAACTTTTCATATTTAAATCAAACGACACTATTTACGCTAAGTGCTGTTTCAGTTTTATTTCTTTGTTACTTCTCTATTTCTATCAAACTTCATCATTTTACTGCACCCAGTGAAGCCCAATCCTATCAAACACAGTGGATACTGTTACTTTTTGTAACCTTAGCATGCCTTACAGGAACATTTCTATTTTTAGAGACTACTATTTACGAGTTAATTATTTTACTATTTTTTGCCCTGGTCCAACATTATCTGTTGAATCGCTATCATATGGAAAAAAACATATCCTTGGGTTGGATGGGGATATTTCTGATTTTTTATAGTGCATTACTAACCACATCTATTGAACATGCGGCTGAGCAAAAAAGTATTTCACTTCGTAAAACATTTGTAAAACAAGTTGCTCTTGAACGAGATAATGATGCAGAAATATATCTGCAGAATATGGCATTGAATATTCAAGATGATGCATTACTTCAAGTGCTCTTTTCTAATCCCTTTTACCCATCCCCAAGAAAACAAGCCATTGAATTGATCAAATACAGATATTTAGACAATCAATTTCTTGGTAAATATGAGTATAGTGTTCACTTATATACCGAGAAAAACAAACCATTTAGAGATGAACCAATGGAATATGATGCGATCGTTTCCAAATTCAAACAGGGGTTCAATATAGATCAGTATATAACGTTTACATCATACAAAGATGGAGCATATGGCTACCTATTAACGATACCTGTTCGTAAGAAAAATAGAACGATCGGTAAGGTTATTCTAACTTTAGATCCTTTAGAAGAGCTTGATCATACAAATATTTATGTTGAGTTATTAAGTAGAAAAAAAAGTATTCAAAAAGAATTATTCAAAGATTTCACATACGCACTTTATAAAGATGATACTCGTGTCAAAACAAATGGACTCGAATTCAATAAGCAATTACCTTATGATTTACCTATCCCTGCCAATGATTCCTATGCATTTTTAAAAGACAGAAAGCTGAATTATGAGCAATGCATCATTTATAAAGCCGACAATGGACATATTTGTCTAGTTTCTGTTCCTGAACGTGATTTTTTCAGTATTCTTTCTGTTTTTGCTTATATATTCTGTTTTGGTATTCTATTGTTAATTCTATATCAATTCAGTATCTTATTTTTAAAACGCGTCGTAGGACTCCCCCTTAGAACCTTACTATTTGAACAATCTTTACGTGAAAAAATTCAACGTGGTATTTTAGTGGTTACATTATCCTCATTTGTTGCCATTGCACTTATTACCATCATATACTACAGCTTTGAATATACAGATTATCACCGTTCAAGATTGGATCGAAAAGTTGAGAGTACTGCAAAAACAGCAAATTGGCAGATAAAGAATAATGCAAAGGATGCTGACTTCCTTCCTGATGCGAACTCACTGGCAGATATTCATAAAATAGATGTCAATATATTTGATGTAACCGGAAACCTGATCTCCTCCTCTGAAGAGGTCGTATTTGACCGACATTTATTGGGTCGTAAAATGGATCCAATTGCATATCATACTATTCGCAAAGAACAACAGAATAAACTGATTCAAAATGAATTGATCAATCATTTTGAGTATTTATCAGCTTATGTCCCTTTAAAAAACAGTAAAGAAGAAATTATTGGTTTCTTAAATTTACCATATGACATGGCAGGCAATAGTAATATCGGATCACAAAATGTGGTACGTTTCCTTGGAGCATTACTGAATGTATATGTTGTTTTTCTGATCATAGCTGCTTTAGCCGCCTTCTTTATTGCCAATTCAGTATCGAATCCATTGAATGTTATTGGAGAGAAACTGGACAAACTTCGTTTAGGTGTAAAAAATGAAATGATTGAATGGAAGAATGATGACGAGATTGGAGAGTTAGTACAGCGATATAATTCGATGATCAAAGAGTTGGAAAAAAATGCACTTGAGTTAGCAAGAACACAAAAAGAGACTGCTTGGCGAGAAATGGCAAAGCTAGTAGCTCATGAGATAAAGAACCCATTAACACCCATGAAATTGAACATTCAGTTGTTGCAACGTGCTGTTCAATCAGATCCAGAAGGTGCATCTACTATGGTTGCAAAAGTCTCTAAAGCGCTCATTGAACAGATCGATGCTTTATCTACAATTGCATCTGAATTTTCAAATTTTGCCAAAATGCCCGTTGCGAAGAATGAAGAGGTCAACTTAAATCAACTTGTTCAAAACGTCACTGAATTATTCAGTGGTCAGGATACCCATATCCAACTTTCTATGTGTCAAGAGGAATGTACTGTTTTTGCAGATAAAGATCAGATCATACGCGTGTTGAATAATGTAATGAAAAATGCAATTCAGTCTATTCCGGATGAAAGAGACGGTTCGATTCAAATACAGTTAATAAAAGAATCTAACATGGCAAAAATAGCTGTAAAAGATAATGGTATTGGAATTCCTGAAAATCAGTTTGATGAGATTTTTATTCCAAATTTCACGACTAAAAGTTCTGGAACAGGTATTGGTCTCGCAATGTCAAAAAATATCGTTGAAATGGCAAAGGGTACGATCTATTTTGATTCTAAAGTAGATTCAGGTACTACTTTTTATATCGAATTACCTATTACAGAGAAATAGCATTACAATATCCTCCGCGTAATGAATCAATATATGAAAAAGCTTTTTCGATCGAGTTCAGACGCTCTTGGATATACTGTTTGCTGACACTTGTAGTTTCTGTGAGACGGTCTATACAGAAATCTACCTGATTCTTATACTCTTTTACTATTTGATGATTGGATTGGGAGGGAAGAATACCTAGTGACTTGTAAGGTGCGTTAGCACTTGAGGAAAAGATAGCTTCTATTTTATGAAATAGATGATTCGTCAACCTCCAAACTTTAGCTATGAATTTTAAGGCTTTTTTCTCCCTAACATCTATTGAATGATTGGCCATTGCCAATTTAAAAAAAACAAACATGGCAACTTCTCGACCAAACGGAGATAACGATTTTGACAAATTAAGTGCACAAGAACGTGCCTTTTTATCAGAGACAAATGGTATTAAATCAAATGAAAATGATGACGATGATTCTAAACCGAGTACATCGAGTGTAAAACGTTCTAAAAGCAAGCGTTCAAGACGATCGACCTTACCATCAGATTGTATTACATAAAACATCAGTATTTTAAATTCATCCCATTGAGACGGATATTCTATAAGATCCTCAAACTGATGTAAATGGTATTTTTTCAAAGATCAGACGTTATTTGTTTTGCAATTAGCTGGTTTTATATTAATCCGCATCTAATGTTTCCAATAAATACTCAACCGCTCGTTCTATTTGCTTATCCTGCCCTTTAGCCACAGATTGATAATCATTTCGAACTTGAATATCAGGTTCCAACTGGGTATTTTCAAGATATGAACCATCATTGGTAACCATACCTACTTGAGGAATACCAAATACGTAACCGCCAGGTAAACGCTCCCACCAAACGGCTGTTGCTGTACCCGGAACTGGCATTCCTACAAGGGCACCAACGCCCAACGCTTTATATGCGTAAGGAAACATGTGTGCATCAGAGTAATTCCCCTCACCCATTAATACAGCTGAAGGTTTGTGCCATTTAAACATTGGTTCAACTCCTATATTTTGATTACGAGGTCGAATCCGAAGATATACCTTGCCTCCTAAGAATGTAGCAAGATCATCGTGTAACCATCCACCGCCATTAAATCGAGTGTCAACGATCAAGGCTTCCTTAGTGGCATTTCGACCGAGAGCTTCTTCATAGACAACTTTAAAACTTTCGCTATTCATACCCCGAACATGTACATATCCAATTCGCCCATTCGATACACGTTCTGTGATCTCACGACAATTATTCACCCATCTTTTGTATAAAAGATTAGAGGTCGAGCCAAGTGAAATTGGTTTTACACGAATCTGCCATGTTTTTTTTGAACTTGGGTCTAAAAATGTTAGCCGAACATGTTGGTTGGCCATACGATTTAAAATAGCATAGATATTAATGGACTGACCGACCTTTTGATCATTGATATGAGTTAACAGGATATTTGCTTTTACCTGATCATCTGCAAGATCAACAGGACCACCCTTAATCACCTCTTTGATCATCATACCATCTTGACTTTTGTAACTTTGATCGAAAAACAATCCCAGACTTGCTGTTTTGTCTCCGAGTATGGACGAGCTTGGTCGATACCTACATCCCGTATGAGATGCATTCAATTCACCAAGCAATTCAGACATCATCTCTGAAAAGTCAAATCCAGTGTGTATACTCGATAAATACTTAGCATAGGCTTTCTTATAAAAATCCCAATCCACATCATGAAGATCTTTTTTGTAAAATTTCTTCTTTACCTGACGCCACATATGTTCAAATAAAAACGTTCGCTCTTCAGATGCATTCAAAATCATTTCAGATTGGATCTGAATAGTCTTCTTCTTCTTTGAAGCCAAGGTAATTCGCACCACCTTTCCCCCATTCAAAACATAAAGATATTTTCCTTTATTGTCCATTTGCATACGACCACCCCTAGCATTCATTTTCAATAAGATTTTCGTTTCTCTTGTTTTTAAATCGGTCTCCCACAGATCATATCCTTTTTCAAATGCCGACATGTAATATAATTTGTCACCCTTTGGATTGATGACGGCATCACTAAGCGAAGATGAATGAATGGTTAATCGTTTTTTTCGATCTTTAAGACCATCCAAATCAAAGACTAGATCGGATGAATCCTTTTTAGTCTCCGTGCTATCTTCGACCATCAATTCCAATTCTTCTTTTGAAAGATTGAACTTCATCCAGGAGTCTTTTGTGAAAAACATGGCATATGCATCACTTTGTCGTCCCCAACCACCTTGATTCTTTTTTCCATCTCTACCAGAAAACCATAGCATGGTTTCACCACCCATCATCCATTTTGGGCGACTATCGCCAAAACCAGATTGGGTTAAATTGATAGGTTGTTCCTCTCCGGAAGCACTTACTAATCCAACATCCCCGATCCATTGTTTATTTGGCAGATATTGAACCAAAAACCATTTAGAATCTGGTGACCATTGATAGTATTGGTCACCATCTGAATAGGAATAATTCAATGCACCATCTACAACCGTTCGGATCTTTTTTGAATCTAAGTTCAAAACCCTTAAAGAAGTTCTTTCATGTAGAAAAGCAACTTCTTTCCCATTGGGTGAGTATGCAGGTTGAAACGTCTCTTCGTTTGTTTCAACTAAAGCCTCTTCATTAAGTACAGTTGCATTAAAAAAATTCTTTTCGTCTTCATAGCCAAGCGTAGTTTGATATATATTCCAAGAACCATTACGCTCAGAAGCATATAGGATCGCCTTACCATCCGGAGAAAAGCTAACAGAGCGTTCCATTTCAGGACTATTGGTAATACGTTTAGTAGTACCTGTTTCTACAGACGTACTGAATACTTCTCCTCTGTAAATGAACGCCATTTCTTTACCGTCCGGAGAAATATGCATTTCAGACGCAGATGATACTTTGATGAATTGTTCATTATTCATGGTTTCGTCGGATCGAACTGTGATAGACACTTTTTGGGGTTTTCCTTCCTCTTTCATAGTATATATCTGTCCATCGAAACTAAAACAAAGTATGTTATCCGAAGAAATAGACAAATTACGTACAGGGTGTTTTTTGAATCGAGTAATCACCTCAACATCTCCATTCGATTTACCATCTTTAACAGGAACCGAATGAATATTAAAGCTACCATTACGTTCACTTAAAAAATAGAGTATCGAGGCATCTGAGGAGTACAAAGGTTCTCGGTCTTCACCAGAGAAGGTAGTGATTTGATGATGCGCTCCTGTTGTCGAATTGTAAGTCCAGATATCTCTAGTAACTGATGATGTATGGTGTTTTCTAAATGGATCCTCATACCCCTTTTGATCATGATAACTTAAAAATTCCCCATTCGGATGAAGCGTAACGGCCTGTGCAGGTGTCGTGAGTACTTGTCTTGGCATGCCACCCGCAATCTTCGCAGCGTACAATTCAGGCAACCTTGAGGATGGAAATGCTTG